>DASZDB010000060.1:0-12646 GCA_035942495.1 Solirubrobacteraceae bacterium | reverse complement strand
GCCCAGGCGCAGGCCGATGCCGCGCACGCCGAGGCCGCGTCCGCCCGGGCCGATGCCGAGACGGCCGGCGCCGAGGCCGAGGCCGCCCGCGCCCAGGCCGAGGCCGCCCGCGCCGAAGCGCAGTCCGCCAACGTCGAGACGCAGGCCGCGCGCACCGAGGCCGAGTCGGCCCACGCCGACGCCGAGCGCCTGCGCGCCGAGCTGCAGGCGATGCGCGAGGCCGTGCATCAGCGCACCGCGCACAGCGAGAGCGCCGACGCCGAGATCGCCGCGTTGCGCGCCGAGAACGAAGCCGCCCACACCGACGCCGAGGCCCTGCGCGCCGAGCTCGAAGCCGCCCGCGCCGAGCTGACCTCCGCCCGCGGCGAGAACGCGCTCGCGCGGGGCGAGGCGTCCGCCGTTCGCGCGCAGCTGCACAGCCACGAGCACGAGCTCGCGAGCGCCCGCGCGCAGCTCGAGGCGCGCGGCGCCGAGCTCACCGAGGTCGACCGTGAGCTTCAGGCCACCCGTGTGCAGCTGCAGGCAAACGACGCGCAGCTCGCCGACGCCCGGCGCGAGCTCGACGGCCGCCGCAACGAGCTCGAGGCCATGCGCGCGGAGCTCGACGCCGCCCGCGCGGAACTCGACGCGAAGGCTGCTGAGCTCGACGAGGCGCATGCAGCGCTCGAGCAGGCGCAGGCCGAGACGGCGGCGGCGCTCGCCGCTGCCGACGACGTCCGGGCCGAGCGCGAGCAGGCGCGCGTCCGCGCCCAGCAGCTCATGGACGAGGCCGAGCAGGCGCGCGTGGCCGCCGAGGCGATCCGCGCGGAGTTCGCCTTCGAGGCGCCGGTCGGCAATGACGGCGGTGGACCTTCCGAGCCGCCGGACCAGCGGGCGCCGTGGTCGGTGCCCGCGCCGACGGCGCGCACGGAGACGGCCACGGCCGACGCGGCCGGCGGCGACGACGACGACGCCCGGCCCGAGCTGCCGGCCGTCGGCCCCGGCGAGGCCGGCGCGCTGATCGCGCTGAACGGTTCGTTCAAGCGCCTCGACGAGGCGTTCTGCTCACTGCTCGGCTGCCGCGAGGAGGACCTGCGCGCCGCCCGCTGGCCCTCGATCATCGACCGCGAGAACCTCAAGGCCCATCAGGAGATCGCCCGCGCCCTGAAGGCCGGCGAGATCCAGAGCGCGGAGATCGACACCGTCTACATGCACGCGCAGGGGCTGCTCGTGCCGATCGCCGGCACGATCTCGCTGCACCGCCCGCCGAACGGCGGCGAGCCGCACTTCCTCTTCCGCGCGGACGTCAGCCGGACCGCGGGCGTCCCTGGCGTGCGCTGACGCCTCAGGACCCCGCGCCGGCACCGATCGGGCACGAGACGCCGGTTCCGCCCAGGCCGCAGTAGCCGTTGGGGTTCTTGGCGAGGTACTGCTGGTGGTAGTCCTCGGCGTAGTAGAAGTCCGGCGCGGGCACGATCTCCGTCGTGATCTCGCCGCGGCCGGCGGCGGTCAGCGCGGCCTGGTAGCGATCGCGTGAAGCGGCCGCGGCAGCGGCCTGCTCGTCGGTCGTCGTATAGATGCCCGAGCGGTACTGCGTGCCGACGTCGTTGCCCTGACGCATCCCCTGGGTCGGATCGTGTGACTCCCAGAAGCGCGCGAGCAGGTCCTCGAAGGAGACCTCCGCCGGGCGGTAGACGACGAGCACGACCTCGTTGTGGCCGGTCCGCGCGCTGCAGACCTCCTCGTACGTCGGGTTCGGCGTCATGCCCGCGGCGTAGCCGACGGCCGTCGTGTAGACGCCCGGCGTCTGCCAGAAGATGCGCTCGGCGCCCCAGAAGCAGCCCAGGCCGAAGATGACCTGCTCTGTGTCCGCGGGAAACGGGTCCTGCAGCGGCGCGTCGAGGACGTAGTGGCGTGCGGGAACCGCCATCGGCGTGTCGCGGCCGGGCAGGGCGTTCTCGGCGGTCGGCAGCTCGGTCTTGTGCTTGGACAGGAAGTTGAGCATCGGCGGGGCCTCGGATCGTCGCGGTGGAACACGGTCAACGGTAGCGGCCGGGTGTCACGTGCGCTCGGGCGTGGGCGGTCGCGCCGGGGCCGGCGTCGGCGGGGGTGTGTCGGATAAGCCTTGGCCCGCGCGGGTTATTCGACACCCCCCCTGCGGGAACCGAGACCTCTACCCTGCGCCGATGGCCACGACCGTGGAGGCAGAGCCGAGGACCGACCTCGGGATCCGCACGCTGATCGCCGGCGACGGCGTGCGCGGCGTCGGTGCGCTCTTCGTCTTCACCACCCACGTCTGCCTGCTCGCCGACCCCATCGCGAACAACAACCTGCTCAGCTACGGCTGGGCAGCCCCGATCCTCGGCCACATCGACCTTGCGCTGTCGGCGTTCTTCGTCCTGTCGGGCTATCTCATAGCGCGTCCGTTCACGCGCGCGTACGTGACCGGCGGCAAGCGGCCGAAGATCCGCTCCTACGTGCGCAACCGCGTGCTGCGCGTGGTCCCCGTCTTCTACTTCTTCACGGTCCTCGTCCTGCTGCGCTTCGGCCTGGACGGCAGCCTCGAGACCGGTGCCGCGGCGCCGCAGGACAAGAGCGAGTGGTGGCAGGTCGTCGGGCAGTTTCTGTTCATCCAGGGGCAGACCGCCGGGCCGGCGTCGATCCCGATCGGGCCGGCCTGGTCGATCGGCTCGGAGGTCGGCTTCTACGTCGTCATCCCGCTCGCCGCCTACGGCGCGTACTTCGTCGGCAAGCGGCTGCGCGGCCAGTACGCGCGCGCCGCGTTCGCGCTCGCGGCGATCGGCCTCGTGTTCGTCGTGAGCATCGCGCTGCGGGCGCTCGACAAGTACCAGTTCGCCTGGCTGACGGCGCCGCCGGCGATCATGTACGGCTTCATGCCCGGCGTCGCGCTGGGAATCGTCGAGCCGCTCATCGCCGCGCCGCTGCGCGAGCGGGCGCGCCTCGCCAAGCAGCTGGCCTGGGGCGCGTTCGCGCTCGGGCTGCTGTGCGCGATCGTCTACACGACGAGCGACTACGACCCGCGCCAGACGCCGATCCACCACGCGCTCGGCGTGCGCGCGATGCTCGCCGCGCTCTGTACGGGGCTGCTGTTCTTCGGCCTCATCGTCCTGCAGATCGGGACCGGCCGCGCGCCGCGGCTGTTCGCCAACAAGGGCATGCTCTGGCTCGGCGCGCGCTCGTACTCGTTCTACCTCGTCCACATCTGGGTGCTGCTCGAGCTCGACCACCTGCTCGGGAGCGACGAGAGCCTGCAGACGCGGCTGGCGATCATGGCCGGGATCGGCTTTCCGCTGACGGTGCTGAGCGGCGCGCTGACGTATCGCTACATCGAGCTGCCGTTCCTGCAGCGCAAGATCCGCACGACTCAGCACAGCCCCGCCGAGGCCGTGGCGCCCGCCGCTCCTCAGGCCGCGCGCTGAGGTTCGAGGCCTCGGCGTGGCCGTCGGCCGATCCCGATAGATTGCCGCCCGTGTCCGGCCTCGCCCGAACCGCCACGCTCGCGCTGCTCGCCTGCGTGGCGCTCACGCTGGTCGCCTGCGGCGGCGCGGAGGAGCGCGACGAGAAGAACGCCTACGTGCGCCAGGTCAACGCCGCGCAGGCCGAGTTCGCGCAGACCGTGTCGACGGTCTCGGAGCGCATCACGCAACGAAGCTCCTCCAGCCAGGACCGCAGGACGCTCGAGCAGTTCCAGAAGGCGATCGACGACGTCGTCACCGATCTGCGCGACATCGACGTGCCGGGCGCGGTGGAACCCGAGCACGCCCAGCTCGTCAAGGCGATGAGCGGCTTCGGCAGCGACATCAAGGGCGCGATCAGCGCGCTCAGCAAGCCGACCCGGGCCAACATCGAGCAAGCGCGCAAGACGATCAGCACCGCCGCGCAGACGGTCAACGTGCGCATCCAGGCGGCGATCGCGGCGATCAACTCCAAGCTCGAAAGCTAGCCGGCGACGCACGTGTCGCCCTTCTGGATCTGGGTGCAGACGGGGATCGTCGTGTTCGTGATCCTGGGGATGATCATCGCGATCGTGAAGCTCGTCTGATGGCCCAGACCACCGGCTGATGTTCCGCTCGATCGTCGTCGGGACCGACGGGTCGGACACCGCGACGCAGGCCGTCCGCCTGGCGATCGAGCTGGCACGCTCCGTCGGGGCGCGGATCGACCTCGTCAGCGCCTACGAACCGGTCTCAGACGCGCGGCTGCGCGAGGAGATCCACGTGCCCGTGGACCTGCAGTGGATGGTCAACCCGCGCGACGACGTGCAGGCGACGCTCGAGGCCGCCGCGAGCGAGATCCGCGCGGCGGGCGTGGCGGTCGAGGTCTTCGTCCTTCAGGGCGATCCGGCCGACGCGATCCTCGACGTCGCCGAGGAGCGCGGCAGCGATCTCATCGTCGTCGGCAACAAAGGCATGACCGGCGCCAAGCGCTTCCTGCTCGGCTCGGTGCCCAACAAGGTCTCCCACCACGCGCCGTGCTCGGTGCTGATCATCCGGACGGTGTGACGGGCGGCTGCGTCGCCGCGGCCGCGTCGACCAGGCCGGCGCCGTAGTAGCGGTCGCGGCCGGGGCGGCCGAGATCGCGCGCGGTGCGTTCGATATGGCGCTCGATCTCGCCGGGCGTCGGGTTGGCGCCGAGCACCTTCGAGGAGAGCACGAGGGCCGCCACGCCGGCAACCTGCGGCGCGGCGGTCGACGTTCCGCGAAAGCGCGGCACGATCTCAAAGCGCGACGGCGTCTCGCTGCGGAAGCTGACGGCCGAGATGTCGCGCCCCGCGGCGCTGCCCATCAGGCAGTTGGGGTCCTCGGGAACCTCGGCGTCGCCGCCGCCGCCGGGCGCGACGACGTCCAGGCCGGGTCCGTGGTTGGAGTACTCGCCCAGACAGCCATGCTCGGTGGTTCCGCCGACGTTGATCGCGAGCGTGTCGTAGCGCTTGGCGGGGACGTTCGGATCGGAGTTGTTGCCGGCGGCGGCCACGACGACGACACCGGCGCGCCGTGCCTCCGTGAGCGCGGCGCGCACGCTCTTGGAGCCGGTCACGCTGCGCGGCGTCGGGCTGAGCAGCGGGCCATCGTAGAGCTCGAGCGAGAGGTTGATGATGTCCGCGCGGCGCTTGACCGCGTACCGGATCGCTCGCGCGATCGCCGACGGGTAGCCGCGGCCTTCGGAGTCCAGGACGCGCAACGGCATGATCCGGGCGCGGTAGGCGACGCCGATGGTGCCGTACGCGTTGTTCGCGGTGGCGCCGATCGTGCTCGCGATGAACGTGCCGTGACCGTACTCGTCGTTGGGGTAGGGGTCGTCGTCGACGAAGTCATAGCCGCGCACGAAACGGGCGTGCGCCAGGTCCGGCGAGCGCCGGTAGGGGCCGCGGTTGGCGTACGCGACGCCGCTGTCGAGGACCGCGATCGTCACGCCGCGCCCGCCGCTGCCGCCGAGCGCGCTGGCCTGCGTCCACGCCGGCGGGGCGTTGATGCCGAACGGGCCGTTGAGCTCCCACTGCACGTTCGTCCAGCCGCTGTCGGCCGCCGCCGCCGCGACGCCGGAGTCGTTGAACACGTACGGCGCGGCGGTCGCGGTGGCAGGCATGACCGCCACGGCGGCGGCCGCCGCGATGAGGGCCTTACGGAAAGAGAAGGACGGTGACATCACGCGAGGGGAGATGCTCCTTGCAAACACAAGATACGGCGGCTCGGAGCGACGCTGCGATAGTCCTCTTCGCGATGGCCGCCTCGTTCTTTCCTCGCGATGAGTACTTCATGCGCCTGGCGATCCGCGAGGCCGAGGCGGCGCCGGCTCACGACGACGTGCCGATCGGGGCCGTGGTGGTGCACGAGGGCGAGGTCATCGGCGCGGGCCACAACGAGCGCGAGCTGCGCCAGGATCCCACCGCGCACGCCGAGGTGCTGGCCCTGCGTGAGGCCAGCCGAGCGCTCGGGTCCTGGCGCGGGCGCGACGCCGTGCTCTACGTGACGCTCGAGCCCTGCACGATGTGCGCGGGCGCGATCGTGCTCGCCCGCGTGCCGCGCGTGGTCTACGGCACGACCGATCCGAAGGCGGGCGCGGCCGGCTCCGTGCTCGACGTCCTGGCGCAGCCGCGCCTGAACCACCGCCCGGCGGTGGCGGGCGGCCTGCTTGCCGCGGAGTGTGCGGCGCTGCTGACGGACTTCTTCGGCTCGCGCCGGTAGCCGGCCCGGCAGGGGCTATCCTGCGCGACGCCCGTGTTGCGCCTCGGAGGGGTGCGAGAGTGGTTGAATCGGGCGGTCTCGAAAACCGTTGTAGGGGTAACCCCTCTACCGAGGGTTCGAATCCCTCCCCCTCCGCTTCGACGCTGCATTGGCCGGTCGCGCGCGGCGGTCGATTCGGCCACGAAACGCGTCTGATGAGCGTCCAGACGCACCGCTCGGTGCGTGCAGTACAGGCGTCCAGACACGGCGTCCGTTCTGGCCTGGACGCCGCCTCGCGTCGATGGGTACGGCATGAGGCGACCCCATCGCACGACGGCCCGGCGCGGTGCTCGTCGGGCCCGCCGCCTGTCGTTGCCGGTCCTGACGACGGCGGTGCTCGCATCGCTCACGCTGCCGGCCTCCCTCGCCCACGCCGCGGACTGCCCGGGCGCCGACCTGCTGCCAGCGATCGCGTCGGTGCCCACCGCGAAGGCCGCCACCCTGTGCCTGCTCAACGACGAGCGTGCCGCCCGCGGGCTCGTACCGCTGTCGACGCAGGCCGACCTCGAGGAGGCCGCGCAGCGCTACTCGCAGGCGATGGTGCAGCACCGCTTCTTCGCCCACGTCTCGCCCGGCGGGCAGACGCTCAGCGATCGTCTCGTGGGCTACGCCGCCCCGGCACGGGAGTGGACGACGGGCGAGAACCTTGCGTGGGGCGAGGGCGCGCTGGCCACCCCGAGCTCCATCGTCCGTGGCTGGATGAACAGCCCCAGCCACCGCGACAACGTCCTCAACGGGGACTTCACGGAGATCGGCGTCGGCATCGTCGGCGGCACGCCGTCGGGCGGACTGCCCGCGGTCTCCGCCACCTACACGACCGAGTTCGGCTTCCGCACCCTCGCGTCGAGGGCGGGTGCCTCGTCGCGCGCGTCGGCCTCGTCGACCGGCGCGCTCCGGACCCCGACGACCTCCACCAAGCGGCTTTCCGCCAAGCAGAAGGCGCAGATCAGCAAGCGCTGCCACCGCATCGCGAAGCGCACGAAGGCCTCGAAGAAGACGCGCACGGCGCGCTACGACCGCTGCGTACGCAAGGAGACGCGCGCAGCGCGGGCGCGGGCGGCCAGGCGCTGAGCACGGCGTTCGCGCAGCAGCCTCTTGACCTGCCGCCGCTGGGGCGCCACGACGAGTGCTGAACCGGCACGGTCGCGCGGTACGTGCTCCGTCACGGTGGACGCGGTCGGTTCGGTCTCCGCAGGGGCCCAGACGGAACGTCTACGCTGTCCGCAGCCTGTCTTCAGGCTGCGCAGGACGTTCTGCAACAAGTGGCGCGGGCTGTGACCGTCGACCAGGACCGTCACGCCGCCTCAGGGGAGAGACCACACCGTGACGAAGCTACGCGACATCTACGCCCGTGAGGGGCTCACCTTCTCGATCGAGTTCTTCCCGCCGAAGAGCGACGATGGGATGGAGAACCTCTTCAACGAGGTGCAGGAGCTCAAGAAGCTCGATCCGGCGTTCGTGTCGGTGACGTACGGCGCCGGCGGCTCGACCGAGGGCACGACGCTGAAGGTCGTCAAGCGCCTGCACTTCGCGGAGAAGCTCGAAGTCATGTGCCACCTGACGATCGTCAACCGCAGCGTCGGCCAGACCAAGGCGGTGCTCGGCGACCTGTGGGGCTGCGAGATCGAGAACATCATCGCGCTCGCCGGCGATCCGCCCGAGGGCGCGACGGCGCCGTGGAAGGCGCATCCGGACGGCTACCGGACCTCACGCGAGCTGATCGAAGCCGCCAAGCGCGGCCAGAGCGCGTGGTATGACTTCTTCTCGGTCGCGGCCGCGGGCTTCCCCGAGGGCCACCCGCGCAGCGAGAGCCGCGAGAGCGACCTGCAGTACGCGAAGGAGAAGGTCGACGCCGGCGCCGACGTCATCATCACGCAGTTGTTCTTCGACAACGAGGACTTCTTCCGCTACTCCGACAGCCTCAAGGAGATGGGCGTCACGGTGCCGATCGTGCCGGGCGTGCTGCCGATCCGGTCGGCGGCCCAGGTGCGACGCTTCACGAAGCTGTGCGGGGCGAAGATCCCCCCGCGCCTCGCGTCGCTGCTGGCCGAGGTCGAGGACGACGACGAGGCCGCTCTGCAGCTCGGCATCGACTACGCGACCGAGCAGTGCGAGGGACTGCTCGAGTACGGCGTCCCGGGCCTGCACTTCTACTCGCTGAACAAGTCGCGCTCGGTGTGCGCGATCTACGAGAACCTCAACCTCGGCGCGCTGACCAAGGCGCCCGCCTGACTACTCGTAGGCGAGCGCCTGCAGCACGTCCAGCCGCGCCGCGCGGCGCGCGGGCCACAACGAGGCGACCACGCCGGCGGCGGCGGCCGCGACCATGAGCAGCACGAGCGTCGTGAGCGGGAAGGTGAGGCGAAAGCCCTCCTCCTCCAGCGGGCGGCTGATCGCGAGCGCGAACAGGACGCCCAGCACGAGCCCGAGCGAGGCGCCGATGAGCGAGGTGATGACCGCCTCCAGGCGCACGATCCGCTTGACCTGGCGGCGTGACGTGCCCACCGCGCGCAGAAGCCCGAGCTCGCGGGTGCGCTCGAAGATCGACAGCGCGAGCGTGTTGACGATCCCGAACAGCGAGACGATCACCGACAGCGCCAGCAGCGCGTAGATGAGGTACAGCAGCTGGTTGATCTGGCCGGCCTGCTCCTCCTTGACCTCCTCGCGGTCCTGGGTCTCGTGGTCGGGGAAGCGGGTCGCGATCAGCCGGTCGACGGACGCCCGGGTCGTCGCGGCCGACGCGCCCTCGGTGAAGTCCATGAACACGAACTCGTCGCTGCGCTCGTTGAAGTCGGCGGCCATGCGCGCGTTGGAGACGACCAGCCCGCCGCCCAGCAGCCCGAACTCGCTGCCCTCGTCGAGCAGGCCGCGCACCGTGTACGTCACGCGCCTGCCCGCCGGCGTGAGCATCTCGAGGCGGTCGCCGATCGCCGGCTTCGTCTTCCCGGCGTAGCCCGAGTCGACGAGCACGCCGTCGCTGCCGAGCGTCGCCAGTGTGGCGTCCGAGCCCTGCTTCCACTTCAGCCGGTAGGTCTGCGCGAGCGTCGCCGGATCGATGCCCGACACGCTGGTCGTCTCCTTCTCGCCGACGACCTTCGCCTCGGAGAAGCGCAGCGAGCTGACGGCAGCGACGCCCGACACGCGGCTGACGGCGTCGGCGAGCGCCGGCGGCGTCGAGCCGAAGGACTTGTGCACGACCGACAGGTCGCCCGAGAACGCGCGATCGACGGCGCCGTCGATCGAGCCGCGCAGACCGGCCGCGAAGATCGACACGAATGCGACCAGCGCCACGCCGATCATGAGCGCGGCGGCGGTGACCGCCGTGCGCGCCGGGTTGCGCGTCGCGTTCTCGCGCGCGAGGCGGCCGCTTACTCCCGCCCAGCGCTGCATGGGCGCGCCGATGACCCATGCCAGCGGTCGCACGAGCTGCGGGCTGAAGAGCGCCACGCCGAGGAACACCGCGACGGCGCCGGCGCCGAGCGTTGCCGCCGCCCCGCTGCCCGAGGCGCCGCCGAAGAGCCCGTAGCCGAGGACGGCGACGCCGGCGACGCACAGCAGCGTTGCCATCGCGATCCGGCCGCGCCCGCTGCGCGGCTCGGCCGTCAGGCCTTCGCGCAGCGCGATGATCGGGGCGATCCGCGTGGCCCGCAGCGCGGGGACGAGGCTCGCGAGCACCGTCACGAGGACGCCTACCACGAGCGCGACGACGACCGTGCGCGTCGCCACGACCGACGCCGTGGCCGGCAGGTCGGCGCCGATCGCCTTCATCAGCCCGCGCAGGCCGGGCGCCAGCAGCAGCCCGCCCAGCAGCCCGAGCAGCGAGGCGAGGAGCCCGATGAGCCCGGCCTCGAGCACGACCGAGCGCAGCACCTGCCGGCGGCCGGCGCCCAGCGTGCGCAGCAGCGCCAGTTCGCGCGTGCGCTGTGCGACGGTGATCGTGAACGTGTTGTAGATGACGAACGCGCCGACGAACAGCGCGATCCCGCCGAAGACCAGCAGGGCCGTGCGGATGAAGCCGAAATCCTCCTCGAGGTCGGCCGTCTGCTGGGCGGCGTCCTGGTCGCCCGTGCGCACCTCGACGCGTTCGCCGCCGAGCGCCGCGGCGACGCTCGCGCGCAGCCGCGCGGGCACGACGCCCGCCTCGCCCGCGATCGAGATCGTGTCGAGCTCGCCGGGCCGGCCGGCCAGCGCCTGCGCCGTCGGCAGCGTGACGATCGCGGCCGGGAAGCCCGCGACGGTGTCGACGTCGCCGAACGTCGCGCTGCCGACGAGCCGGAAGCGCTGCGCGCCCTCGGCGCCGACGGCCGTGACGGTATCTCCGAGCTTCAGCCGCTCCTCCGCAAACGCCTTCGCCGACAGCGCGAGCTCGTCGGCGGTGCGCGGCGGGCGGCCGGTGACGAACTGAAACGAATCCAGCGGCTTGGGCTGGTGGGCGAGGACGAAGGTCGTGTCGCCGCCGATCGTCTCGCCCGCCGCGTCGCGCAGCGAGATGTCGTCCTGGATGCCGCCGGCGACGGTGGTCACGCCGTCGACGGCGCCCACGCGCGCCAGCAGCGCGTCGTCGAGCGGCGCCGGGTCGGTGTAGAAGTCGTCGTCGACCTTGCCCGGCACGACGACGACGTCCGTGCCGGTGTTGGCCTGCGCGAAGACCTCGGAGAACGACTTGTTGATCGTGTCCGTCAGGACGTAGGTGCCGGCGATCATCGCGACGCCGAGCACCACGGACATCGCGGTGAGGATCGTGCGCAGCGGCCGCGCGCGCAGCCCGCGCAGGGCGACCTTCCTCATGAGGACACGGGGCTCAGGTCGCCCGCGCTGACGGCCTTCATGACGTCGATGACGTGCTCGGCGCTGATCGCCGTGCCGTCGTGGGCGACGCGCCCGTCGGCGAGCACGAGCAGGCGGTCGGCGTAGGCCGCGGCGGCGGCGTCATGGGTGACCATGACGACGGTCTGGTCGAAGTCGTCGACCGCGCGACGCAGCAGCGCGAGCACCTCGGCGGAGGCGTTGGAGTCCAGGTTGCCGGTCGGCTCGTCGGCGAAGACGACGGCGGGGCGGGTGACGAGCGCGCGGGCCACGGCGACGCGCTGCTGCTGGCCGCCGGACAGCTCCGACGGGCGGTGCGTGCGGCGGTCGCCGAGTCCGACGGCGAGAACGAGCGCCTCGAGCCACTCGGGGTCGGCCTTGCGGCCGGCGATCGTCAGCGGCAGGACGAGGTTCTCCTCGGCGGTGAGCACGGGCAGGAGGTTGAAGGCCTGAAAGACGAAGCCGACCTTGTCGCGGCGCAGCTCGGTGAGGCGGCGGTCGTCGAGCTCGTCGAGGCGGACGCCGTCGAGCGTGACGCTGCCGCCGGTCGGCGTGTCCAGGCCGGCCATGAGGTGCATGAGCGTCGACTTGCCCGAGCCCGAGGCGCCCATGATCGCGGTGTACTCGCCACGGCGGATGTCCACGCTGACCCCGGCGAGTGCGTCGACGGCGGCGGCACCCTCGCCGAAGCGGCGGTGCAGATCGGTGGTTGCGACGATGGTGGCCTCGGTCATGCGACGAGCATGCAGCACGCCACCCCGCTCCACCATGGGGGATGTCCCCTAGGGATGGTGAGGCTAGCCCCCGACGGCACGAGCTGGTGCGCTTCGCGTCGCGTTCATGTGGCGTCCGCCTCGTCCCACGACATCACTGAGGGTGTGAGTCTGTTTGGGTGCAGGCGGTCCGGCCGGGCTCGGCGTCTGGGTGGGGCGTGTCGAATAAGCCTCGCTATGCGCGAGTGATTCGACACACCCCTCGCTCCGGCCGGGCGTTGTGGCGCGCCCGGTGCGATATCCGCACTGGGCCCGCCAAGCCCACGCCGAACCCGGACTCTCCGCCCGCACCCGCACGACTCACACCCTCAGCGCTGCAGTTCGCCGACGGCTCCGCGAACTCAGGCGCGAGAGCGCACCCACGCGGCGGACGCCCTACACCGTCGCCGGCTCGGCGAGGTGCGGGTACAGCGGGTAGCGCTCGGCCAGCGCGCGCGTACGCTCCGACAGCGCCGCGACGTCGGCGTCCTCGAACGACCCGGTCAGCGCCTCCCCGATCACCTTGCCGATCTCGCGAAAGTCCTCGACCTGCAGGCCCCGCGTTGCCAGCGCCGGCGTGCCGATCCGCAGGCCCGACGTGACCATCGGCGGGCGCGGGTCGTTGGGGACCGCATTGCGGTTGACCGTGATGCCGATCCGGTCCAGGCGCTCCTCGGCGTCGGGCCCGGCGAGCTCGGAGTCGCGCAGGTCGGCGAGCACGAGGTGCACGTCGGTGCCGCCGGTGAGGACGTTGACGCCGGCGGCCAGCAGCTCCTCGGCGACGGCGGCGGCGCCCGCACGCGTGCGCCGCTGACGCTCGCGGAACACCTCGGTGCCGGCGATCTTCAGCGAGACCGCCTTGCC
>DASZDB010000059.1:0-5016 GCA_035942495.1 Solirubrobacteraceae bacterium | reverse complement strand
GGTCGCGCAGGCGTTCGCCGGCTTCAGCGTCGGCGAGGCCGAGGGCCTGCGCCGGGCGATGAGCCGCAAGCGCTCGGCGCAGGCGATCGAGGCCCACCACCAGCGCTTCGTCGAGGGCGCGATGGCCAAGCACCCCGACGTCACGCCGGAGCAGGCAGAGGCGGTCTTCACGATGGTCTCCGGCTTCTCGGGCTTCGGCTTTCCCAAGGCCCACGGCGCGGCCTTCGGGCTGCTCGCCTACCAGTCGACGTGGCTGCGCGTGCACTACGGGCCCGAGTTTCTCTGCGCGCTGCTCGACGAGCAGCCGATGGGCTTCTACCCGCCCGACGCGCTCGTCCACGAGGCGCAGCGGCGCGGCATCGCGGTGCTCGCGCCGGAGGTCAACGCCAGCGAGGTCGGCTGCACCGTGACGCCGGATGGCGCCGTCCAGGTCGGGCTGGGCTACGTGCTCGGCGTGCGCGCCGACGAGATCGCCGCGCTCGTCGCCGCGCGCCACGCGGGCGGTCTCTTCACCTCGCTGGAGGACCTCGCCTCGCGCGCCGGCGCGGGACGGGCGGCGCTCGAGCGCCTGGCCTGGTCGGGCGCCTGCGACACGCTGGCCGGCGGCGATCGCCGGGTCGCGCTGTGGCAGCTCGGGGTGACGGCGCCCGGCTTGGGCGCCCGCGGTCGCGAGGGCGTGCAGCTCGCGCTCGCGCTCGACCTGCCCGCGCCGCCGAAGCTCCAGCCGCTGTCGGCGTGGGACGAGATGGTCGCCGACTACGCCACGACCGGGCTGACCGCCTCGACGCATCCGATCGGCCTGCTGCGCCCGCGCCTGCACGCCGGCGGGGCGGTCGACATCGGTGCGCTGGCACGCCTGGCGCACGGCACGGACGTGCGCGTCGGCGGGCTCGTCGTCGCGCGCCAGCGGCCGGGGACGGCGAAGGGGATCACGTTCCTGCTGCTCGAGGACGAGTTCGGGACGGTCAACGTGATCGTGTCGCCGCAGATCTACGAGCGCGAGCGGCTGGCGGTGCGCACCGAGCCGCTCGTCGTCATCGACGGGCGCCTGGAGCGCCACGCGTCGGCGGGCGGAGCGATCAACATCGTCGCCCGCGCCGTCACGCGCCTGGAGGTGGGCGACCGTGTGGCGGCCCAGGTCAAGGACTTCTCGCTGCTGGACGCGATCGAGCTCGCCCGCCAGTCGGCGATGCAGGACTTCGCGACGACCGCGGCGGCGGGGGACGGGGGCGGGGGAGCGGTCGAAGCGCTCGCCGCTACCGGCACCGACGACTTCCGGGCGGTCGCTCCGCCGATCATGAACTTCGGGGCGGGGCGGAGCCGATGAGCGCACGCACCAGGGGACGGGTGTGACGGTGAGGCGCTCCGGGCGACGCGTCGAGTAGATTGCCCGCCGCATGGCAGCAATCATCTTCGTCTCGATCTTCGTCGCCCTCGGCCTCGGCGTCGTTCTCGTCGCGATGCGTGGCGGCCCGCGTGGCGTGCGCGATTCGCTCGAACGGGGGCGCAGCCAGCGCATGCACTTCGCCGAGTGGGCGGTCACCGCCGCGATCGTGCTGTTCGGCCTCGTCGTGCCGGCCCTCGTGCTGCTCGGCGACCAGGCCGCGGCCGGACCGGGAGGTAGCACGCTCAGTGCAGAGATGAAGGAGGGCCGCCAGCACTTCGCCGACCGCTGCGCGACGTGCCACACGCTCGAGGACGCCGGCGCCGTCGGTCGCGTCGGGCCGGACCTCGACGTCCTCGCGCCGACCGAAGGCCTGACGATCGACGCGATCGAAAAGGGCCGCGCGCGCGGGATGGGTCAGATGCCTGCCAGGTTGCTCGAGGGCGAAGAGGCCAAGGCCGTCGCCGCGTACATCGCAGAAGTCGCCGGGCGCTGAGGCGGCTCGCCGGTCCGCCGCCTCGTGGGCGCGGCGCTATCTCGGTCGCCTCCGCGCACGGGAGCGGCGCGCTGTCGCGCTCAGTTTGCGTCGCCGGCGGTGAACGGCATCTCTGAGGGTGTGAGTTCGTCTGGCGGGGGCCTGCGCGCCAGGTTCGGCGCGGTCATGGCGCGCCGGGCGCGGATATCGCACCGGGCGCGTCACGACCGCCCGCCCAAAGGAGGGGTGTGTCGAGTCGCTCGTGCATAGCGAGGCTGATCCGACACACCCCCGCCACGCCGATCCCGATCGGGCGGCGGGCAAGCCATAAGACCTACGGCCTCACCGCTGCTGTTCGACTCCGAGATCAGCACCGGCTCGGGCACGCGAACGCGCACCCGCCCCGCGTCGGCCCCATCACCGCCTGCGACACGGCCGCGCATCCGTGCGGCGTCGTGCGCCGCGAACCCCGCAAACTGCGCGATTCCGTCCGCAGTCTCCATAACACTGCGTATATGCAGGGAAATCCAACGCTGCTACGATGCCGCCGTCAGCACGCCGAATCCTTTGGCTCGGGAGGGCCGAGGGAGCGGGGGAACCATTCGTTGGGGCGAATCGCCAGATGCGTGGCGTAGCGCAACTCTTTCAGCGCGAGCCCGTCAGCTCACCCCGTAGGCCTCCAGGGAAAGAGGGTCAAGACCATATGGGACGCACAGAGGCCCCGGCTTGGTGGGCCGACGTTGAACATCTTCGTGACGTCTACGAGCGCACCCACGAGGCGCGCCGCCGTGCCGACCTCGCCGACGTCGCCGAGCGCCGCGCGTCGATCGATCGCCGACCGCTCGAGATCGTCGAACGGCGTGCGTCGGATGCCGGTCGTCCCGCGCCCGCAGCCCGGCGCGGTCCGCACCCGAAGGGGACGGCGATTCCCGCGCGCCGCACGGTCGAGATCCGCGGCCGCACCACTCCTGCACCGTCCGTCCCGCGCGTCGAGCTCGACCGCCGTCGCCCGCCGCGCCGCGCTGTCGAGCGCATCGGGCCGCACCCGGATCGGCTCGCGCTGTGGGCGCTGCTCATGGGCCTCGTGCTGATCCTGGTCGCCGTCGGGACCGCCGACGCATCAGTTCTCGCTCGCTGATTTCAGCCTGCTGAGGCCCGTCGCGCCGTCGTCGCGGCGCCGCGCCGTTCCCCAAATCGCTGCATGCGCCCGCGGCGAGGTGGGCATTCTTCGCAAGATCCACACATGAGCGTGAGCCGGGGTTTAGCCGCGTGCGTAGAACTGAGTCGACGCACTTGTGCGGGCGGCCTGAGACGCCTACACTTACGACAAGTAAGTAACGAACCACCGGCACGGACGCCCATCCCAGCCATCTCCCCCCAGAAGGCTCCCCCCATGAAGACATCGATGAGCAGGTTCCAGATCCACGACGACCTCACCGCGCCCGAGGGCTCGGTTCCGGTTCTGCGTGGTGCCCTCGCCACTGGCGGCCAGCTGCCGAACTTCCTCGGTGCGCTCGCCGGCTCGCCGGCCGCCCTCCGCGGCTACGCGCGCTTTCGCTCCGAGCTGCGCCGCGGCGAGCTCGACGTGCCGATGCTCGAGCGCATCGCGCTCGCCGTCGCCGAGCACCATGGCTCGCGGCCGGGCATCGCGCTGCACACCCGCACCGCACGTCAGGCCGGCCTCGCCCTCGACGAGGTCTCGCTGGCTCGCAAGTTCGACTCCAAGGACGAGCGCGCCGCCGCGTTGATGCACTACCTCAAGGCCGTCGTCGAGAACCCGGGCCGCCCGCCGGTGCACCTGCACGAGGAGGCCCGCGAGGCGGGCTGGACGGACGAGCAGATCCTCGAGGCGATCGCGTACGTAGCACTCGAGCGCTTCACGGCGATGGTCAACGTCGCCGGCGACGTTCCCGTCGATGGCTCCGTGGAGGACACGCGAACGCTGCGCGCGGCGTAGATGCCGATGTTTCGCGCGAGCACGTAGTCGGTAGCGCAGGCGTATGGGCGCTAACGAGGACGGTCCGCAGCAACCGGATCCCAGGCTACGGGGACCGGCCAAGCGGACGGCCGTCGCCACGGAGGAGCGGCCGGACTCCTGCTGTCCGTACTACCACGAGGCGATCGAGCTCATCGGTCGCCGCTGGACGGGTGCCATCGTCGGCGTGCTCATCCATCGCAACTCGCTGCGCTTCGGTGAGATCGCCGACGCCGTGCCGCAGCTCTCCGATCGCCTGCTGTCAGAGCGCATGAAGGAGCTCGAGGCGCGCGGTGTCGTGCGGCGCACCGTGCACCCCGGCCGTCCGGTGCGCGTCGAGTACGAGCTGACCGAGATGGGCAGCGCGCTGGCGCCGGCCGTGCGCGAGCTCGAGCGCTGGGCTCAGCGCTGGCTGGCGTAACACATCTGCAACAAATCGGCCCGCGGCGCCACGGTCTAGGCTCTCGGGCCATGACTGACGACCGTCCCCAGACGCCCGCCGACGTCAAGGCGATCGTCGCAGAGCGCGACATCCGCTTCATCCGGCTGTGGTTCACCGACATCCTCGGCCAGCTCAAGTCGTTCTCGATCAACCGCGCCGAGCTCGACGACGCCTTCGAGGGCGGGATGGGCTTCGATGGCTCCTCGATCACGGGCTTCAACGCGATCGAGGAATCGGACATGCTCGCGATGCCCGACCCGTCGACGTTCGCGATCTTGCCGTGGCGGCCGGAGGAGCAGGGCGTCGGCCGGCTGTTCTGCGACGTGCTCACGCCCGAGCGCACGCCCTACGAGGGCGACCCGCGCCACGTCCTGCGCCGCGCGCTGCAGCGCGCTGGGTCGATGGGCTTTGACACGTTCAACGTGGGGCCCGAGCTGGAGTACTTCCTCTTTCGCGACTCGAAGGGCACCGAGGTTCTCGACAACGGCGGCTACTTCGACCTGACGACGCTCGACGCCGGCTCCGATGTGCGCCGCGAGACGGTGCTCGCGCTCGAGCAACTCGGCATCCACGTGGAATACACGCACCACGAGGTCGGGCCCAGCCAGCACGAGATCGACATGCGCTACGCCGACGCGATGAAGATGGCCGACGACTGCATGACGTACCGCATCACGGTCAAGGAGTACGCGATGAAGTACGGCTGGCATGCGACGTTCATGCCCAAGCCGCTGTTCGGC
>DASZDB010000058.1:0-5321 GCA_035942495.1 Solirubrobacteraceae bacterium | reverse complement strand
CAGCTCGACCGCGTGACCCTCACGAGCCGCGCGTTCGCCAACGACCAGCTCGGCCCGTTCGCGCGCGAGCTTGCCACGCTGACCGGCCAGGACCGGATCCTGCCGATGAACACCGGCGCCGAGGCCGTCGAGACCGCGATCAAGACCGCACGCAAGTGGGGCCACGAGGTCAAGGGGGTCGCGCCGGACCGCGCGACGATGATCGTCTGCGACGGCAACTTCCACGGGCGCACGACGACGATCGTCTCCTTCTCCGACGACCCCCTGGCGCGCGACGGGTACGGCCCGTTCACGCCCGGGTTCGTGCGCGTGCCCTTCGGCGACGACGTCGCGCTGGAACACGCGCTGCGTACGCACGGCGACGACGTCGTCGGCTTCCTCGTCGAGCCGATCCAGGGCGAGGCCGGCGTCGTCATCCCGCCCGACGGCTACCTGCGCGCCGCGCGGCGGCTGTGCAGCGAGCACGGCGTGCTGCTGATCGCCGACGAGATCCAGTCCGGGCTTGGCCGCACGGGCCGGACGTTCGCCTGCGACCACGAGGGCGTCGTGCCCGACCTCTACGTGCTCGGCAAGGCGCTCGGCGGCGGGATCGTCGCGCTGTCGGCGATCGCCGGCGACGACGACGTGCTCGGCGTGTTCACCCCCGGCTCGCACGGCTCGACGTTCGGCGGCAACCCGCTCGCCTGCGCGGTCGGGCGCGCGGTGCTCGAGCTGCTGGCGACCGGCGAACCGCAGGCCAACGCGGCGCGGCTGGGCGCGCGGCTGCGCGGGGCACTCGACGCTGCCGCGCCCGCGGCGCTCACCACGATCCGCTCGCGCGGCCTGTGGTTCGGCCTCGACGTGGGCGCCGGCCACGGCAGCGCCCGCGCGATCTGCGAGCGGCTGCTGGCGGCGGGCGTCCTGGCGAAGGACACGCACGAGCAGACGGTGCGGCTCGCGCCTCCGCTGACCATCACGACCGCGGAGGCCGACTGGCTGCTCGAGCGCCTGCTCGCCGTGCTCGCGGACGCGGCCGCCGCCGCCGACGCCGGCGAGGGGGCGGGGCTGCGGCTCGCGGGCGACGCGAGGCTCCCCAACCCACCGCTCGCCGCATAGCCGACCTCGACGACATCGACCGGCGCATCGTCGCCGAGCTGCTACAGGACGGCAGACGCAGCCTGGCCGAGCTCGGCGAGCGCGTGAACCTCTCCGCGCCGGCGGTCAAGCGACGCGTCGACCGGCTGCGCGAGCGCGGTGTCATCACCGGGTTCACCGCGCTCGTCGACCCGGCGGCGCTCGGCCAGCGGACCGAGGCGTTCGTCGAGATCTTCTGC
This sequence comes from Solirubrobacteraceae bacterium, assembly GCA_035942495.1. Classification (GTDB taxonomy): domain Bacteria; phylum Actinomycetota; class Thermoleophilia; order Solirubrobacterales; family Solirubrobacteraceae; genus CADCVQ01. Next base: position 4,008 of record DASZDB010000058.1, on the reverse strand, counting down.
GCGGCGAACATGAGCCCGATCGCGCTGCGCGAAACGCTCGCCGGCGAGCCGGAGATCGTTGCCGCCTACACGATCACGGGCGACGCTGATGCGCTCGTCCAGGTGCGCGCGACCGATGTCGCGCACCTCGAGGCGGCCCTCGAGCGCATCAGGACCAACGAGGCCATCGCGCGCACGAAGACGATCATCGTGCTCAGCCGGCTGATCGCCCGCGGGGAGACGTAGCGGCCGGCGCGGCTCAACTTCCGTCCGCTCGGGTTCACGCCTGACGTCCACGGGGCACAGCAGAATTATCCTTCTGAGCGTGCACCTACACGAGTCGATGGACGCGGTGCCGGCGGCGGTGCCGACGTTGCGCGGCGCGATCGCCGGCTTTCTCGGCGACGCCGGCATCGGCGAGCCGCTGCTGACGTCCGCGAAGCTCGCGGTCTCGGAGGCGGTCACGAACGCGGTCATGCATGCCTACGTCGACGCTCCGCGGCCCGGAGCTGTCAGCGTCGACGCGTCGTTCGAGGGCGACAGCCTGCTCGTCGAGGTCTCCGATGACGGCAGCGGGATGATGCCGCGGCTCGACAGCCCAGGCCTCGGCGTGGGCCTGCCGCTGATCGCCGACACCGCCGACACGCTAGACATCGGCAGCTCGCCGCGCGGGGGCACCGTGTTGCGGATGTCGTTTCTCATCGGCCGTTGACCCGAACCGGCGAACGGCGGCCGCCGAACCCGGTAGGTTGCCGCGTCATGCGCCGTCGTCTCGCCCTGCTCTCATGGCTTGGTTTGCTTGTCGTGGCCGTCGGTGCGATCGGGATCTCGCCCGCGGGCGCGCACCCGGGCGAGGCGCACGGCGTGGCGCCGGGCGCGCTGGGCGGCCATGGGCTCTTCGGCGGCCTCGCGGGCGGCGCGCAGGCTGACGCCGCCGCCGCGGTGTCGCGCTTTGCCACGCCGCGCCAGGCGCCCGCGCCGGCCGGGCCCTGCACCGACGAGGCGGCGAAGGCGATGCCGGTCGGCGAGGGCCACAACCACTCCGACATCAAGCAGCACGCGTTCGCCTGCCGGATGGAGCAGGTCGCGTTCGCATCGCTCACCGAGCAGCTCAAGGACCGCCCGAACGTGATCCTCGGCGAGATGGACATCAAGGCCGACATCGCCGCGGTGGCGATCACCTATCCGCAGGGCGGCGTGCTCTTCTTCGACGTCTCCGATCCCGCCAAGCCGCAGTTCCTCTCGCGCTACAACGCGACGGAGTGCGACCAGCTGCTCGAGGACATCAACTGCGGCGCGTTCGTCGACCTCTCCGCCGACGGCAAGACCGCGTACCTGTCGATCCAGAAGCTCACGATGCTGCCGACGCTGCCGCTGAACCCCAACGCGCTCAACCAGAGCGGTCCCGGCGTCGACGTCATCGATCTCGCCAACCCGCGCCGGCCGGTGCGCTCGATGTTCTATCCCATCCTCGGGCTGGGCGGGGTGCACACGGTGCGCTCGCACACGATCCCGTCGGGGCCGTCGACCCCGGGCAAGCCGCGCGCGGCAGGCGAGTACGTCATCTCAAACCAGAACGGCATCGGGATCGACATCGCGAAGGTCACGAAGGTCGCCGGCAAGCGTGTGCTGACGACGGTGCGCCAGCTGGGGACGATCAACCTCGCGGCGACGATCCAGAACAACGAGGTCCACGACACGTTCATCCAGAACGACCCGCTCGACGGACGCACGTACCTCTACAACGCGGCCGGATTCGCGACGGGGTTCAACGTCTACGACATGACCGACCCGTCGAAGATCACGCAGGTCGCGGAGTGGGATCCGACGCCCGAGTGCGAGAACGACTGGTACGCGCACACGATCGACGTGACGCACAAGGACGGCAGGCGTTACGTGACGATGCCCGCCGAGATGCTGCTCATGATCGACCCGCAGTCGCCGAGCGGCCTGCGGGAGATGTCCGAGGGCGACAAGTACAACGGCTGCGGGACGTTCGTCGGCAACGGTGACAAGCCCGGCCCGCTGTGGATCGTTGACGCGACGGACTTCTCGAAGCTCGGTCCGGCGAACGACAAGAAGTCGCCCGAAGAGGCCCTGCGCACCGACGCCGCGCTGAAGAAGGCGTCGCTCGACGCGCTCGTCGCGACGTGGACGAACCCGGCCGGGCGGGCCGGCGGGTCACTGACGTTCTCGCCGCACAACCAGCAGATCGTCGGCGACAGGATCTACCTGTCGCACTACCACGGCGGCGTGTACGTGCTCGACGCGTCGGCGGCGTTCGCGGGCAGGCGCGAGCGCCCGAAGGAGGTCGGCGTCATCGTCCCGCACGACGACCGCACCCGGCCGCTGCTCGGCCAGCCGACGCTGACGGGCCTGCTGGGGCGCTTCTTCACGGACTTCCCGATGGGCCGCCCGGAGATCTGGGACATGGTCCACTACAAGGGCCACGTGCTGGCGTCGGACATGACCGGCGGCTTCTACTCGCTGAAGCTCGACGAGAGCCCGCTGCCGCTGTGCGCCGACCGCAAGCGGCCCGGGACGGTGTTCAGCCGCAAGCGCTCGGCGATCAGCACCTCGCGGATGCTGCTGCGCGGCACCGCCAGCGACCGCGGCTGCAATGCGGACGTGAAGACGCGCAAGCGCGCGGGGGCGCTGCGCAAGGTGAGCGTCGCGGTGGCACTGAAGTCCGGCACGCGCTGTCGCTACGTGAGCCGGAAGGGCACGCTGGGGGCCGCGCGCAGCTGCAGGAAGCCGGTGTTCCTCACCGCGCGCGGCAACAAGACCTGGCGGCTGGAGCTGCGCGGCGCGTTTCGGCCGGGCACGTATGCGGTGAGCGTTCGAGCGACGGATTCCGCGGGCAACCGCGGGTCGACGAAGACGGCGACGCTGCGCCTGCGCGCGGCCAACCGTTAGCAGAACCGCAACAACCCCTCGGGTTTCATCGCCTAGCTTCGTCTTCGATGCGCTTCGTGCGGACGCCCGGGCCTGACCCAGCGCCGGCCCGCCGACCGCGACTCGCGCTCACGCTGACGGTTTTCGCGTTCGCCTGCGCGTTCGTCGTGCAGTCGCCGGGCTGGGCGCAGACGTCGTACATGGCGCTCTCCAAGGCCCCGTGGAGCGGGACCGCGCAGATCGACCGCTGGCACTGCGAGTCCCACGACGACGCCTACGCGAACGGGCACTACTACTCCGTCAAGCCGCCCGGGCTCGTGCTGGCGACGCTGCCGGTGTACGGCCCGCTCGACGCCGCGGGGGCGGTCGGGGAACGTGCGTCTCGCGGCCTGCTGACGCTCGCGCCTGTGCTCGAGGATCGGTCCTGCTCTTCGTCCTGGCTGCCCTCTTGAGCTTCGCGGCGTTCGCGCTCGTGTGGCGCGAGCGCGAGCGCCGACCGGCCACACGCGTCGTGGCGCTGCGCCGCGCCGGCCGAGCGTGAACCCGAGCGAGAACTGCCAGGTCGCGACGAGCCAGCCCGCCAGGATCGTGCCCGCGCTGCCGCGCCGGTAGCCGCGCACGAGCAAAAACAGCGCGAGCGGGATGCCGCCGCTGGAGATCACGTGCATGTGACCTTCCTGCTCCAGCCGCCACGGGGCGTAGGCGAAGGCGAGGCCGGCGACCGCGGCGCCGGCCCGGTTCGCGCCGAGTTCGCGTGCGAGCAGCCAGGCCCCGGCGAAGCACAGCGCGTAGGCGAAGAGGAACAGGACGTCGTAGCGCGCGACGGCGGCGCGCGTGCCCTCGCCGATCAGCCCCGCCGGGGCGTAGCCGACGAGCGCGTCGGAGACGGCGAGGCTGTCGCGCATCGGCCAGAACGTGTTGGCCTGGAAGAGCCCCGTCGGCTGATGGGCGAGCGCGTGACCGTCCCACGCGATCTGCCAGGCCTGCACGAGCGGGTCGCCGAGGTCCTGCGCGATGTCGCGGCCCATGTGCAGCGGCAGCGGCCAGTGCATCGCGAGCGCGAGCACGACCCCGAGCAGCGCCACGCCGAGCAGCTCACGGCCGGACAGCCGCGGGCTCGCGGGCTGGGTCATG
>DASZDB010000057.1:0-11246 GCA_035942495.1 Solirubrobacteraceae bacterium | reverse complement strand
GTGATCGGGACCGCGTTCACGGCCCTCGTGACGTCGCTTGTCGCGAACATCATCACGCCGATCATCGCCGCGATCGGCGGCCAGCCCGACTTCTCCGGGCTGACGTTCACGATCAACGGCAGCGAGTTCGGCTACGGCGCGTTTCTCAACGCGCTGATCGCGTTTGTGATCATCGCCGCGGTCGTGTTCTTCCTCGTCATCAAGCCCGTGAACCTGCTCATGTCGCGCTTTCAGCCCGACACGGCGGTCGACGTGCAGACCCGTACCTGCCCGGAGTGTCTGAGCGACATCCCGTCGGGAGCCAAGCGCTGCGCCTTCTGCACCTCCGCCGTGCCGGCGCCGCCGGCGCCGCCGGCGGGCGAGCCCGCCTAACGCGAAGGTGTAACCGAACGGCCCGCCCGGGGTCTTGTCGACCAATGGTCAACAAGCTTCGGGAGGGCACCATGGATTCGCTGGCACAGACGGCTCGAACCGTCGGACGGTGGGCCTGGCGGCATTTTCGCCTCCTGGCCGGCATCGGGCTGGCCATCGGCCTGGCGCTGACGCTCGCATCCAACCGCGACGCGCTCGCGGCGGTCGACTGGACGATCGACCCGCTCGCGCTCGGCGGCGCAATGCTGCTGCTGGCGGTGGCCCCGCTCGCGCAGGCGCTGACCCTGCGGATCGCGCTGCGCCGGCTGGGTGCCGGCGCTCCCCCCGCCGCCAGCCTGCGGATCTGGGCGCGCTCCTTTCTGCTGCGCTACGAGCCCAGCGGTGCGGTCGGCTTCGTCTACCGCGTGCGCGAGCGCGACCGCCTCGCCGCGACGACGCCACAGGTCCTGACGGCGTCGGGCTATGAGCAGCTGGCCGCCGTCACCGCGGGCGCGCTCGTCGCCGTCGCCGCTTTCGTCGCCGCGGGCGGTCAACCCCCGCTGACGGCGCTGCTGATCGCGGGTGTGCTGCTGGCGACAGCCGTGGCGGCGCGGCCGGCGCTGCTCGGCGACCGTCTCGCGCGTTGGCTGTCGCGCCGCGGCGTGGCTGTCGCGGGACCACTGCGCGGGCGGACGCTCGCGCTGATGATCGTGGTCAACGCCGCCGGCTGGGTGGCCTCCGCCGCGGGCGCCTGGCTGCTCGCCGACGGGCTGCTCGGCGCGGCTGCGCCGACTGCGCTCGTGCTGCTGGGCGCCTTCGCGCTGGCGAGCGTCATCGGCGCCCTCATGCCCCTGCTGCCCGCGGGCCTCGGCCCACGCGACGCGGCGCTGACGGTTGCGCTGACGCCGGTCCTCGGTCCGGGCGCCGCCGTGGTGCTGGCGCTCGCGCTGCGCGTCGTCTCCTTCGGGGCCGAGTTGATCGCTGTGGCCGTGGCCGAGGTCGCGGCGATCGGGCTCGCGCGGCGCGAGCGCGGCGCGGAGGCCGCGACCGCGCCGCGTGGCGCGTTCGGGGCGCCCACGACCCCGAAGGTGCCATCCCCCCGTGCGCAGAGCCTGCGCACGATCGTCGTCGTCCCGACCTACGACGAGCGCGAGTCGCTGCCGCTGTTGCTCGAGCGGTTCGCGCCGACCGGCTTCGAGCTGCTGATCGTCGACGACAGCTCACCCGACGGGACAGGCGAGCTGGCCGACGAGCTCGCGGCGACGCGGCCGTGGATGCACGTGCTGCACCGCGCCGAGAAGGACGGCCTCGGGATGGCCTACCGCGCCGGTTTCCGCTGGTGCCTCGAGCGCGACTACGACGTGATCGGCCAGATGGACGCGGACCTGTCTCACCCGCCCGAGAAGCTCGCCGAGATGCGCGCGGTGCTGCTCGAGCGGGAGGCCGGCCTCGTGCTCGGCTCGCGCTACCTGCCCGGCGGCGGCACCGACGGGTGGAGCGCGACGCGGCTGGCGATGAGCCGCGTCGGCTGCAGCGCGTCGCGCCTGGCGCTGGGACTGCCGTTCTCAGATCTCAGCGGCGGCTTCAAGGTCTGGCGCGCCGACTGCCTGGCGGCGATCGACCTCGACGAGATGCTGAGCGCCGGCTACGCCTTCCAGGTGGAGACGACGCAGCTCGCCCACCTCGCGGGCGCGCGGATCGAGGAGGTCGCGTTCGTCTTCTCCGAGCGCATCGCGGGCACGTCGAAGATGACGCTGCGCATCTCGCTGGAGGGCATCCGCGTCACGCTCGCCCTGCGCCGCCACCACCGTCCGACACGCGGGCACGGTCTGCTGCAGGCCTTGTAGCCTTGGCCCGGCACGCGCCCGTAGCTCAGTGGATAGAGCGCTCGCCTCCGGAGCGAGAGGTCGCAGGTTCAAATCCTGCCGGGCGCGCTGCGACGTCACGCCTTGCGGCCGCCGGCACTCCGATGCTCGGCAAACGGGTGCTTTGACCTTGACACCCGCTCCCCGCTGCGGATTGAGTCTCCCGAGGGACGAGCCAAGGTCATCCACGAAGGGAGTCGCATGCGTCGCACAGCAGTTCTTGCCGGGGCGGTCGCCGCCGCGCTGGCCACCGCCGGCGTCGTCGCCGTCAGCGGAGGCGCCGAGGCGCCCGGAGGCACCACGCTGAAGTTCGTCTCCAAGGGCGGGGTCTTCAAGTTCGTCGACGCACCGCCGCGCGCGAGGCACGAGGAGGACGCCAGCAGCGGCGACGAGTTCCTGCTCTCGACCCCGCTCTACAACGCGGCCAACAGACGCGTCGGCACGCTCGACGCGCGCTGCGCGTTCACCCGGGGTGGGCGCCGCCTGCGCGGTGTCTGCACGGGCATCTACGACGTGCCCGGCGGCGAGATCCATGGGACGGCCCGCCTGAGCGCGAACGACGACGTGGCCGGCGCCGTCATCGGCGGCACCGGCGCCTATGTCGGCGCCCGCGGCACGTTCACGTCCGTCGACCGCCCCGGGGAGGCCGGCGGCGATCCGACCGACGAGACGATCACGCTTCTGCCCTGACGGACCGAGCCTGGCGTACGGTGCCGGCCGCGGCGGCCGGCACCACGCGCTCGCCGTACGGCACCGCCCGGCGGCGCGCGCGGCGCGATCAGCGGTGGGGGCCGGCGCGATCGCTATCCGGCTGCGACCGAACCCGTCTGGACCGCGGTGATGCTGCGGGCTCGGTAGGTGCCGGCGCCGACGCTGTTGCCCGTGTTGCAGATGACCGCCGCCGCTCCGGCTCCGCCCAACGTGCCGGCCCCGGTCAGCGTGTTGCTGGCTGCGCCCTGATCGAAGTCGACGCCCGCCGGTCCCAGCGAGTCGATCGCGGCGCCGCCCAGCGTCAGCGCGCACGACAGCCTTCCGGTCGCGGTCGCGTTCTCGGCGACGAACTTCGCCGTCACGACCCAGTTTCCGGCCGGCAGGCTCAGGCTCTGGATCGTCTGGTCGGCGCTTCCCGGGATCAGATTCTCGACCGCTTCAGCTCGGTTGAAGAACCCCAGACTGCTGCCATCGGCGCCGCCGGCCGGACCCTGCGGCCCCGCCGGACCACGCTTGCCTGCGGGCAGCTGCCCGGGCCTGAAGTCCTTCTTCAACAGAGAGCGGTCCTTGACGGTCGCCGACGTGACGCTGTTCTTCGGCAGCTTGGTCGCCGCGTAGCTCGTCCCGCCGAGCGCGATCACCAGCGCGAGCGTCGCCGTGACGTTGGCGTACCGACCGTTGCCGAAAATCCGTTTCATCGTCCTGCCCCCTTCTGCGAGCGTCGATTGACCGGCGGGCCGGCGTAGGTCGCCCCCCGCGCAGCGGTCATCCTCTTGGCGAACTATGAGCGGCGGATGAGAAGAACGCGCGGAGGTGCTCAGCGACGGCGCCGGGACATTCCTCGGCCGGAAAGTGCGCGCCCTCGGGGAGATATTCGATGCGCACGTCGTCCGCATGCCGGGCGATGTCCTTGAACGTCCCCGGCGTGAGGAACGGGTCCTTCAGCCCGTGCAGCCAGAGCGTCGGCGTGCTCAGCCGCCGCCCGGCGTAGCGTCCGCGCACCCAGGGAACGTACTCCTGCAGCAGGAAGCTGCGGTAGACCTGCGACGCCGCCCGCGCGCGATCGGGATCGGCGAATCGCGGCGCGAACTGCGCGGCGTACTCGGCGGCCACGTCGTGGCCCCTCGAGATCGCGTCCACGACCTTGCCCACCACCCGCGGTGACTGGTTGACGCGCCGTCCGAGGATCGGACTGGCGAGCACGCCCTGGTACGTCAGCCCGACGAGCGCCTTCGGGACGCCCTTCAGCGACACGGTCGGCCAGACGTGGCCGGTGTTCATCGGCACGAAGCGGGCGACGCGGTCGGGATGGTCCAGGCAGACGAGAAACCCGACGACCCCGCCCCAGTCGTGCCCGACGAGGTTGACACGGTCGATGCTCAGCGCATCGAGCACGCCGACGACGTCCTCGGCGAGCTCCGCCTTGCGATAGCCGCCCGGCGTCGGCTCGCTCCAGCCGAAGCCGCGCAGGTCCATGGCGAGGACGCGGTGGCGGTCCGCCAGCAGCGGCATGAGCAGCCGCCAGCTCCACCAGTGCTGCGGCCAGCCGTGCAACAGCAGCACGGGCGGCGCCGCCCGATCGCCCATCTCGGCGACGTGCAGCCGCGCGCCGCGCACGTGGAGGAAGTGGTGCCTCACGCCGGCGAGCGCGGGCATGTCGGCGGCGCGGTCCACTGCCGGGCCAGGCTATCCGGCCGCAGGCGCGGCGGGCCGCGGATCGCTACTGCGCGGGCGGTCGCCGCTCCTCGATCGTTGCCCGTATCTGCTCGAGCGCATCGCCGGCGCGCTTGAGATCCCAGCGCGTGAGCGTGATCAGCCGCATCGGCGAGGTCGCCACGACCGACGCGGTGCGCAGCGTCTTCTCGATGACGCCGATCTCGCCGAAGAAGTCGCCCGGCCCCAGCGTCGCGATCTTCTCGTCACCGCGGATGACGTCGGCGGTGCCCTCCTCGATCGCCATGAACTGGTGGGCGTAGTCGCCCTCGCTGACGATCTGGCTGCCGTCAGCCACCGAGGACTCGCCGGCGAACACCGCCACCGCATGCAGCGTCTCGGGATCGAGCGTGGCGAAGACGGGGATCGCGCGCAGCCGCTCGACATCCATGACCGGAATCTAGCCCAGCGAGGGCATCTCCTGCACGATCGACAGAACGGGCGCGTAGAGGTCGCCCTGCTCGGCGACGCGCGCCACGACCTGGCGAGCGTCGAACACGAGCCGCTGGGGATCGCCGCCGTCGAGGCAGTCGCGGACCTCGTCCCACTCCAGGGGCGTGGACACCGTCGGCCGATCGCGGGCACGCAGCGAGTACACGCAGACCGTCGTCTTGTGCTCGTCGTTCTGGCTGTAGTCGATGAAGACCTTGCCCTTGCGGGCGTCCTTGTTCATCCGCGCGATCACGAGGTCGGGCTCGGACGCCTCGAGGAGGTCGGCCACCGCGCGCGCGAAGCCCTTCGTCTGGTCGTACGTGATGCCGGGCGAGTTGAGCGGCACGTAGACCTGCATCCCCTTGGAGCCCGAGGTCTTGGGGAACGCCTGCAGCCCCAGGTTCTCGAACATGCCCTGCAGCCACAGGGCCACGCGGCAGCACTCGACGATCGTCGCCGGCGGCCCGGGGTCGAGGTCGAAGACCATCATCGTCGGGGTGGACAGCGCCTCCGCCCGATGCATCTGCGTGTGCAGCTCGAGCGCCGCGAGGTTCGCCAGCCAGACGAGCGTCGGCAGCTCGTTGCAGACACAGAACTCGACGACCTTGTCCGTCAGCGGAACCGTCGCCGTCGCCACCCACTCCGGCCGGTGCGACGGGCAGTTCTTCTCGAAGAAGCTCTTGCCCTCCACGCCGTTGGGAAAGCGCACCCGCGTCAGCGGCCGCGACTCGAGGTGCGCGAGCATCGCGGGCGCGATCGCGGTGTAGTACTCGATGACGTCGCGCTTCGTGAAGCCGGCCTTCGGATAGAGCACCTTGTCGAGGTTGGTGACCTTCAGCGCGCGGCCGGCAACCTTGATCTCGACGCCGTCGCGCACGGGCGTGCCCGCGTCGAGGAACGCCGACGGCGGCGCCTCCTCGCGCAGCCCCTTGTAGGAGGGGTGGCGCATCATGCCGTCCGACGTCCACTCGGTGAACTCGACCTCCGCGACCCGCGTGGGCTGCACCCAGACGGCGCCGCGCGGCGGCGTGGGATCGCCGGCGAACGGCGAGTCGTCGCGCTGCTCGAGCACCTTGGCGAGACGATCGAGCTCGGCCTCCGTGAACCCGGTCCCGACGCGGCCGGCGTAGCGCAGCCGCCCCTCGTCGGGGACGCCGATCAGCAGCGCGCCGATCCGCTCCCGACGCTTGCCCTCCCCCGGCAGCCAACCGCCGACGACGACGTCCTCGCGGATCACGTTCTTGACCTTCAGCCAGCACGGCGAACGCCGCCCCGGCAGGTACGGGCTGTCGAGCTTCTTGGCGACGACGCCTTCGAGGCCGTTGTCGAGGCTTGCCGCCAGCACCGCCGCGCCGTTGCCGACGACGTGGTCGGGCGTCTGCCAGTGCGGTCCCTGCAGGCCGAGCTCCTGCAGACGCGCGCGGCGCTCCTCGTAGGGAAGGTCCATCAGCGAGTGCCCGTCGAGCCACAGCAGGTCGAAGACCATGTAGTGCACAGGGGTTTCCTTCATCCTCCGCCGCGCGGCGCTCTCGGAGCCGACGTGCATCCGGCCCTGCAGGCGCCCGAAGCTCGGCCGGCCGTTCTCGTCGAAGGCGACGATCTCGCCGTCGAGGATCGCCCGGTGCGAGCTGAGCGCGCGGTTGAGCGCCTTGAGCTCCGGATAGGCGGCGCTGATGTCGTTGCGGTTGCGGCTCTCGAAGCGGATCCGGCCCGGCTCCGAGTAGGCCAGCGCCCGCACGCCGTCCCACTTGATCTCGTAGGACCAGTTCTCGTCGTCGGGCGGCAGGGCCTGGCTCGCCCGCGCGAGCATCGGCACGAGCCGCTCGGGCATCGGCTCGCGGTCGGGATCCTCGGGCGGATCCATGCGGTGGATCATCCAGTCCTTGCCGGCGGGCTCCCCCTTGCGCTTCTTCAGCGGAAACAGCCCGTAGCGGCCGTGCAGGCGCTCGCCGTGGAAGGTGATCTCGACCTTGGCGTCGTCGAACTTGTGGGTCTCGTACGTCCCACGGTCCCAGATGCGCATCTTCCCCGCGCCGTACTCGCCCTTGGGGATGTCCCCCTCGAACTCGAGGTACTCGAGCGGGTGATCCTCGGTGCGGACGGCGAGGCGGTTCTCGTGCGGGTCCTCCGGGATCCCGTTGGGGATCGCCCACGAGGCGGCGACGCCCTCGTGCTCCAGGCGCAGGTCCCAGTGCAGCCGGGTGGCGTGGTGCTCCTGGACGACGAAGCGGGCCGTCGTTGCGTCGCCGTCACCGTCGCCGTCGCCGTACGGCTCGGGCGTGCGCTTGGGGTCGCGCTTGCGCTTGTACTCGTCTAGCTTGTCGCGGGCGGGCACACGCACAGTGTGCTCGCCCGGGCGGTGTCTATGGCCTGAGGTTGAACTGCAGCGGGCCGGTGAGCGTGACCTGGCAGTAGTTCACGCCGCCGTCGGTGCAGGCGCCCTGGGTCTCGCCGTCCAGCGAGCCTGACGTGACGGCGCCGAGCGCGTCGCCGGCCCATGCGGTCGAGCGGTACCGTGGCGAGCCGGGCGCGTAGCCGAGCTGCGACCCGCGCAGCGTGTAGCGGACGATCCGGTTGCCCGTGCCCGAGCCGTTGTTCGTCCGCGCCCAGACGAACGCGGCAGGATCCGCGATGTACGTCGGCCGCGTGGTGTTGGCCCAGTTCGCGCCGCCGGAGACCGCGCGGTAGACCCGCCGGTCGGCGCCGGTGCGCAGGTTGCGGATGTGCATGTAGCGCGAGCCGTTGTCGCTCATCGGGCCCGGGCCGGTGGTGAGGTACGCCACGTGGGTCGTGCCGAGCTCGGCGTGCACGATCGAACGCCTCTTGACGAGCAGGCGGCTGCCCCTCGCGTCCGCGCTCGTGTCGCCGATGCGCAACTGGTCGTAGCCGCGCTCGCGGCGGATGAACGCGATCTGGCCGCGCATGATCGTCGGGTCGCGCTCGTCGAGCGTCGGCGAGCTGAGGTTCGCGACCTTGGCCTCGCTGCCGGTGGTGACGTTGAGGCGGTAGACGTCGCCGTCGTCGCGGGTGTAGACGGCGTACGTCTGGGCCGAGCGGCTCGTGCCCATGTCGATGTCGAAGGGCCCGCCGGCCCGCGGCGCGACGGCGACCCTGGTCGGAGCGCCGCCGTCGACGGACTTCACGAGCGAGTAGGTCTGGGTGGCCGCGTCGAAGCGCGACCACATCGCGACGCCGTTCCAGGCCGCGACGCGGGTCGGAGCCTGCTCGACGGCGAGCGTGGTCGGAGCGCCCTGGGCCGTGGCGGCGGGCGCGAGCACCGCGCCGGCGACGGCCGCGGTGACGAGGGATGAGCGGATTCGGGACATGGGAGCATGGTGGCTGTCGTGTGTCCGGTTTCGGGGGCACCTGGGTGGCGGGTTCTCACACCCGTCGGTGCGGTGGGTGGTGGTCGTGCGCTGTCGCCCGCGTTGGCGGGCTGTCGGCGAACGGCATCTCTGACGGTGTGAGTCGCTTGGTCGTGGGCGATTGGGCGCGGGCCGGCGGGCGTGTGGCGAATGTGCTTCGCATAGCGACCCTTATTCGCCACACCCCGCTCGCACAGCTGACGAGTCGCCGTTGCCACCTCCTCCCCGCCCGCCGAGAACTGTGCCACCGCCGACGCTGGCTTGGTCGAAACGCACCCACCGCACCCGTTGACTCCCTCATCGATGCCGTTGGCCACGCCGACGCCCCCGCGCGCGCGACAGCCCGTAGCCCCTTACCTGCGAGGTAATCGACGCGCCGCACGCCGCCCGGCAAGCTGCCGCCATCACTGGAGCGCACCGGACCCGAAAGGACCACGCCATGACCGCCGCCACCACAGCACTGCGCCGCCTCGACCTCACCTCGCTTCCCGTCGCGCTGCGCCTCGACGCCGTCGTGACCGCCGCCAACGGCGCCGCCTACCTGCTCGCCGCCGGGCCGCTCTCGGACCTGCTCGGCCTGAGCGCTGCGCTGCTGCGCGTCGCGGGCGTGGGATTGCTCGCCTTCGCCGCCGTCGTCTGGCTCGTCGCGGCGGCCAAGCGCATCGCGCGGCCGGCGGCGGCGACGATCATCGCCCTCAACGCCGTCTGGGCGATCGGCTGCATCGCCGCGGTGCTCGCCGACCTCGGCACGCCGACCACGGCCGGCGCCGCGTGGATCGTCGCCCAGGCGCTCGTCGTCGCCGGCTTCGCCGAACTGCAGGTCGCCGGCCTGCGGCGAGCGGCGCGCTGACGCGACGATTACCGTGCTCCTCATGACCCAGCAGACCAGCAGCCCGCCCGGAGTCGGCGGGCTGCTGCGCGAATGGCGCCGCCGGCGCCGGCTGAGCCAGCTCGACCTCGCGCTGGAGGCCGAGATCTCCACCCGCCATCTGAGCTTCGTCGAGACCGGCCGGGCCAAACCGAGCGCCGAGATGGTGCTGCGCCTGGCCGAGCAGCTCGACGTCCCGCTGCGCGAGCGCAACGAGCTGCTGCTCGCGGCGGGCTACGCGCCCGCCTTCGGCAGCCGCGACCTCGACGAGCCGGTGATGGACTCCGTCCGCGACGCGCTGGACCGGCTGCTGGCCGGCCACGAGCCGTACCCTGCGCTCGCGGTCGATCGCCACTGGGGCATGATCGCCGCCAACCGAGCGATCGCGCTGCTGACCGACGGCGTTCTCGCAGACCTGCTCGAGCCGCCGGTCAACGTCCTGCGCCTCGCGCTGCACCCCGACGGCCTCGCGCCGCGGATCACGAACTTCCCGCAGTGGCGAGCGCACCTGCTCGACCGGCTCGGCCGCCAGGCCGTGCGCAGCGGCGATCCGGCGCTCGCCGTGCTGCACGACGAGCTCGCGGCCTACCCGGCGGGCGGTCGCGCGCCGTCGATCGACCCCGACGCCGCCGAGATCGCCGTTCCCCTGCGCATCCGCCACGGCGACCACGAGCTGACGTTCATCAGCACCGTGACGACGTTCGGCACCGCCGTCGACATCACGGTGTCCGAGCTGTCGATCGAGTCGTTCTTCCCGGCCGACGCGGCCACCGCGGAGCTGCTGCGCGCGGCCGCCGCGGCGGCCGACGCCTGAGCGCGGATCCAGGCTGAGCCTCAGCCGCCAGCGACCGCCGGGAGGATCGTCAGCTCACCGCCGTCGGGGACCGCGGTCTCCAGCCCTTCGAGGAAGCGGATGTCCTCGCCGCCGAGGTACACGTTGACGAAGCGGCGCAGATCGCCGTCGGCGTAGAGGCGCTCGCGCAGCTCGTCGTGCGTGCGGAAGATCGACTCGAGCGCGTCACCGACGGTCGAGCCCTCCGCCTGGATCGTGGCGGCGCCGCCCGCGGCGTCGCGCAGCTGCGTCGGAAGCTTGACGGTGATCGACATCAGACGATCATCCTACGTTCGCGCCGCCTCGGCCGCGAAGGAGGCCTCGAAGGACTCGATCGTCGGATCGACCAGGTGGGCCGTGAACGAGTCGCGCACCGCGTCGAGGGTCTTCAGGCCCTCGCCGGTGATGACGACGACGACCCGCTCGTCGGGGCCGATCTCGCCGGACTCCGCGAGCTTCGCCAGCACCGCGGTCGTGACGCCGCCCGCCGTCTCGGTGAAGATGCCCGTCGTCTCGGCCAGCAGCCGGATCCCGGCGCGGATCTCGTCGTCTGAGACCATGTCGATCGAGCCGCCGCTGGCGCGCGCGAGGTCCAGCGCGTACGGCCCGTCCGCCGGGTTGCCGATCGCCAGCGACTTGGCGATCGTGCTCGGCTTGACCGGCCGGCAGAAGTCCTTGCCGTCGGCGAAGGCCTTCGCCACCGGTGAGCAGCCCGTCGCCTGCGCGCCGTTCATCGTCGGCACCTCGCCGTCGATCAGGCCGACGTCGATGAACTCCTGAAAGCCCTTGGCGATCTTCGTGTACAGCGAGCCGGACGCGATCGGCACGACGCAGCGGTCGGGCAGCTCCCAGCCGAGCTGCTCGGCGATCTCGAAGGCGACCGTCTTGGAGCCCTCGGAGTAGTACGGGCGCATGTTGATGTTCACGAAGGCCCAGTTCTCGCGGTCGCCCGAGAGCTCCGTACAGAGGCGGTTGACGTCGTCGTAGTTGCCGCGGACCTTGACGAGGTTCGTGCCGTAGATCGCCGTCGCGAGCTGCTTCTGCTCCTCGAGGTCGGCCGGGATGAGGACGTAGGAGTCCATCCCCAGCGCGGCGCCATGCGCGGCGAC
>DASZDB010000056.1:0-8398 GCA_035942495.1 Solirubrobacteraceae bacterium | reverse complement strand
CAGCCATGGAAGCCGGACTCATCCTGCTCATCGTCATCGCCGTGTTCGCGCTCCTGCTGGCGGCAAAGACCGTGCGGATCATCCCGCAGGCGCGGGCGGGGGTGGTCGAGCGGCTGGGTCGCTACCAGCGCACGCTGTCGCCCGGGCTGGCGATCGTCGTGCCGTTCGTCGACCGCGTGGGCAGCATGATCGACCTGCGCGAGCAGGTCGTGACGTTCAAGCCGGCGGGCGTCATCACCGGCGACAACGTCGGCATCCAGATCGACAGCGTCCTGTACTTCACGATCACCGACGCGAAGTCGGTCTCCTACGAGGTCGCCAACCCGCTGCAGGCGATCGAGCAGCTCACCGTGACGACGCTGCGCAACGTCATCGGCGGGATGACGCTGGAGGAGGCGCTGACGAGCCGCGACACGATCAACTCCCAGCTGCGCACCGTCCTCGACGAGGCGACCGGGCGCTGGGGCATCCGCGTCAACCGTGTCGAGGTCAAGGCGATCGACCCGCCGGCGACGATCCAGGAGGCGATGGAGAAGCAGATGCGCGCCGAGCGCGACCGCCGTGCCGCGATCCTCACCGCCGAGGGCTCCAAGCAGTCGCAGATCCTCAACGCCGAGGGCGAGAAGCAGGCCGCCGTGCTGCGCGCCGAGGGGCAGCGCACGGCCGCGATCCTCCGCGCCGAGGGCGAGGCGAAGGCGATCGACACCGTGTTCGCCGCGATCCACGAGGGCCGCCCCGACGAAGGGCTGCTCTCCTACCAGTACCTGCAGATGCTGCCCAAGCTCGCCCAGGGCGACGCGAACAAGATCTTCGTCATCCCCAGCGAGTTCAGCCAGGCGCTGGGCAACATCGGCGGCGCGATCGCGGGCGCGGTCAAGCCTGCGTCGCCGCCTCCGCCGCCACCGGTCCTGTGAGCCCCGAGCTCGTCTCCGACGCCGTCGAGGCGTACGCCGCGGCGCACACGACTGCGCCCGGGGAGCACCTGCGCGCGCTCGCCGAGGAGACACGGCAGACGCTGACCTCGCCGCAGATGCTGACCGGCGAGGTCGAGGGCCGCTTTCTCGAGTTCCTCGTCTTTCTCGCCCAGCCGCGGCGCGTGCTCGAGATCGGCACGTACTCGGGCTACAGCGCGCTGTCGATGGTCCGGGCGCTGCCGCCGCAAGGGCGGATCGTGTCGTGCGAGCTCGATCCCGAGCGGGTCGCGTTCGCCGAGCGCCACATCGCCGCGGCGGGCTTCAGCGACCGCATCGAGGTCCGTCAGGGTCCGGCGCTGAACACGATCGACGCGTTGGACGGCCCGTTCGATCTCGTCTTCATCGACGCCGACAAGGAGGGCTACCTCGACTACTACGAGGCGGTGCTGCCGAAGCTCTCCGACCGTGGGCTGATCGTCGTCGACAACGTCCTGTGGAGCGGCCGCGTGGCCGCGCCGCCGAGCGACGACGACACCGACGCCACCCGCGCGCTGCGCGTCTTCAACGACCACGTCGCGGCCGACGAGCGGGTGGTGAGCGTGATGCTCAGCGTGCGCGACGGCGTCACGCTCGTGCGGCGCGCCTGAGCGTTTGGCTCGCCGGCGGCGCCCATCGGGGTCCTCCCGTCAGTTCAGCGCAGTCTCTTGCATCCCGACGAGCAGCGATAGCACGAAGACGCACACGATCGTGATCGCCATCCCGCCGGCGATCCAGCGGGCCCGGCCGGTGGCAGCGGTGACGATCCCGCCCGTGAACGCGGCGGCGGCGCCGCCGAGTACGCAGACGAGGTCGAGCGTGTCGACGACACCGTCGAGGCTGCCGCACGTCTCCGCGTCGGCGGCGTAGCCGGCGCAGCTGTTCAGCGCCGCAAACAGGCCGCCGATGACGAACATGGCGAGGCCCGCTGCGACGCCGCCGATCGCGGCGAGAGCGCGGCCGGCCGTGCGCAGGGCGGGGGAGAACTCCGGCTGCGTCTCATGGCTGAGCGGTGGGGGCATCATCGCGCGTTCAGCTGAAGAGGCTGTATTCGGTCTGCCCCGTCGAGACGAGGCCCATCAGGGCGAACATCACGACGGCGACCGCCACGCCCGCGGCCAGCCAGCGCGGCCGCCGCGTGACACAGCCGGCGATCCCGCCGGCCAGCGGCGCGACGACCGCGATCACGAAGATCGGCCACTCGAGGACGGGGACGAGGCCGGCGTGGGTGACGCACAGGCCGGTCGTCTCCTCGCCCTGGCAGCCCTGCATAGCCGCATAGAGGCCGACGACGACGAGGGCGACGAACGACATGATCGCGCCGCCGGCGACGTTCAAGGCCCGCAGCGTCGCCCTCACGACCGGACGTTTCATCAGCGTGCGCTCGTACGGCGCGGTCCGGTTGATGTGCAGCTTCCACGCAGGCTCGGTGGTGATCATCTTCGCCCCTCCTCGTCTGTTGACCAACGGTTGATAAGACGAAGGTAGCATCCTCTTGACCGACGGTCAACACAGCCTGTCAGCCGCGCTCGCGTGCCGGCCGGCGCCGGGGTTGCCAGCACCCCGAGCACGGTTACACCAGCAGCGGGCGGTCGGGCTTCCGCGGGCCGGGTGCGGTCTGCCGCACCGCGACCATCGGGCCAGCACGCTGGTCCGGCGGCGCGCGGCCCGGGAGACTCGTCGCCATGACCGTCATGGAACGTCAGGACACCGACCGCTCAGACGCGCTCGTCGACCGCCTCTTCCACGCCACGATCGGCGCGCTCGAGCTGTACTCCGTCTACCTCGGCGCCGAGCTGGGGCTCTATCGGGCGCTGGAGGCGCACGGCGCGTCGACGGCGCCGCAGCTCGCGGAGCACGCCGGCATCGACGCCCGCTATGCGCGCGAGTGGCTCGAGCAGCAGGCCGTCGCCGGCCTGCTCGAGGCGCAGGCGCAGGACGCCCCGCCCGACGAGCGGCGCTTCGCGCTGCCGGCCGACCACGCCCGCGTTCTGGCCCACCCCGATGACGAGGCCCACCTCGCGCCGCTCGCGCACCTCGTCGCAGGCATCGGCGGCGTGCTTCCGCGCCTCGCCGCGGCGTACCGCACGGGGGAGGGCGTTCCGTACGCCGACTACGGCCCCGCGTTCCGCCACGGCCAGGGCCACATCAACCGCCCCGCGTTCCTGGCCGACCTGCCCGGCGCTTGGATGGACGCGCTGCCCGACGTCCGTGAGCACCTGGCGCGCGACGGCGGCCGCGTTGCCGACGTCGGCTGCGGCCAGGGCTTTGCCAGTGTCGCGATGGCGCACGCATTCCCGCGGGCGCGCGTCCACGCCTTCGACGCCGACCCGGCATCGATCCGCGACGCCCGCGCGTTCGCCGCCGAGCGCGAGGTACAGGATCGTGTCGAGTTCGTCTGCGATGACGCGGCGACGATCGGCGACTACGGCCCGTTCGACCTTGTGCTCGTGCTCGAGACGCTGCACGACCTCGCCCGACCGGTCGACGTGCTCGCCGCGATCCGCGCCTCGCTCGCGCCCCACGGCGCCGTGCTCGTCGTCGACGAGCGTGTGGCCGACACGTTCACCGCCCCTGGCGACGACACCGAGCGGATGATGTACGGCTGGAGCGTCACGCACTGCCTGCCGACGGCCCGCGTCGAGGCGCCCTCCGCGGCGACGGGCACGGTCATGCGCAGCGACACGCTGCGCGAGTACGCGGCGGCGGCCGGCCTGCCCTCGGTCGAAGTCCTGCCGGTCGACAACGACCTGTTTCGCCTCTACCGCCTGAGCGCCTGATCTCGCGGGGGCTACGCGGGTAGTCATACGGCCGGCCGGATCGCATCCGGTCGGCCGTAGACTGGGCGTCGTGTTCGACTCGCTCTCGGAGAAGCTCCAGGCGACCCTCGCCGATGTGCGTTCGCGCGGCACGCTGACCGAGGCCGACGTCAACGCCGCGATGCGCGAGATCCGCCTCGCGCTGCTCGAGGCCGACGTGAACTTCAAGGTCGTCAAGTCGTTCACGTCGACGGTCAAGGAGCGCTGCCTGGGCCAGGACGTGCTGGGCAAGCTCAACCCCGGCCAGCAGGTCGTCAAGATCGTCAACGAGGAGCTGACCGCGCTGATGGGTGGCGCATCGGCCTCGGTGGCCTTCGCGCCGCGCCCGCCGACGGTGATCCTCATGGCCGGCCTGCAGGGCTCGGGCAAGACGACCGCCGCGGCGAAGCTCGCGGCCTTCCTGATGAAGGAGCACAACTCGTCGGTCGCGCTGGCCGCCTGCGACGTCTACCGCCCGGCGGCGGTCGACCAGCTCGTGAAGGTCGGCGGCCAGGTCGGCGCGACGGTCTACGAGCAGGGCACGAGCAAGGACCCCGTCGACATCGCGAAGTGGGCGCTCGATCAGGCCAAGCGCGACGGCAAGGACGTGCTGATCGTCGACACCGCGGGGCGCCTGCACGTCGACGAGAAGCTCATGGAAGAGCTCGTGAAGATCCGCAAGGCGGTCAAGCCGACGACCGTCCTGCTCGTCGTCGACGCGATGACCGGTCAGGACGCCGTCAACGTCGCCGAGCAGTTCGCGGGCGCCGTCGCCTTCGACGGCGTGCTGATGTCCAAGCTCGACGGCGACGCCCGCGGCGGCGCCGCGCTGTCGGTCAAGGCCGTCACCGGCAAGCCGATCCTGTTCGCCTCGACCGGCGAGAAGCTCGACCAGTTCGAGCGCTTTCACCCCGACCGCATGGCGCAGCGGATCCTCGGCATGGGCGACGTGCTGTCGTTCATCGAGAAGGCCGAGGCGCAGATCGACGAGGACGAGGCCAAGGAGCTCGAGCGCAAGCTGCGCCGCAACGAGTTCACGTTCGAGGACTTCCTCTCGCAGCTGAAGATGATGCGCAAGATGGGGCCGCTGCAGTCCCTGCTGGGCATGATCCCCGGCTTCCAGGGCGCCGCGCTGAAGAACGTCCAGGTCGACGAGCGCGAGCTTGATCGGATCGAGGCGATCATCCTCTCGATGACCCCGCTGGAGCGGCGCAGGCCCGACCTCATCAAGGGATCGCGCCGCCTGCGGATCGCCCGCGGCTCGGGCACGACGGTCCAGCACGTCAACCAGCTCGTCAAGCAGTTCGGCCAGATGCAGAAGCTCATGAAGCAGCTCGGGAAGGGCAACATGCCCGACCTTCAGGCCATGATGCGCCAGGGTCGCTAGGCTGTCGCGTCCATGGCCGTTCGAATGAGACTTACCCGTGTCGGGGGCCGCAAGGACCCGATCTGGCGCATCGTCGTCGCAGATTCGCGCTCCCCGCGCGACGGCCGCGTCATCGAGACGATCGGCCACTACAACGCGCAGACCGAGCCGTCGACGATACGCGTCGACTCAGACCGCGCACGCCACTGGCTCGAGCGCGGCGCGCAGCCGTCCGGCCAGGTGCGCAAACTGCTGCGCATCCAGGGCATCAAGTAGAGCCGACCTCGCTTCCGCCCGCCTCCGCCCGGCCTCGCCCGTCCTGTGCAGGAGCTATTGGAATACCTCGCGAAGTGTCTCGTTGACGACCCCGAGGCCGTGCGCGTGGAGTCCTTCGACGAGGACGACGGCAGCGTCGTGCTCGAACTGTCGGTCGGCGAGGAGGACTACGGCCAGATCATCGGCCGCGGTGGCCGCACCGCCAACGCGCTGCGCACCGTGCTCAAGGCAGCCGCCGTGAAGGAAGGTCGCCGCGTCTTCGTCGACATCGTCGACTAGGACCCGGCGCGCGGGTCACGCATGTCGCTGCTGAACGCCGGCCGCGTCGGTCGCCCGCACGGGCTCGACGGCTCCTTTCACGTCACCCGGCCGCGCGGCGTGCTGCTCACCCTCGGCGGCGCTGTGCGGATCGGCGAGGACGTCCACGAGATCGTGCGCCGCGCCGGCACCGAGGACCGCCCGATCCTGCGCCTGCGTGGCGTCGACGACCGCGCCGGGGCCGAGGCGCTGCGCGAGGCCGACCTGTTCGTCGAGCGCGGCGCCGCCCCGCCGCTGCCCGATGGCGAGTATTGGGCGGAGGATCTCGAGGGCTGCGCCGTGGTGACGCCCGACGGTCGCGAGCTCGGCGTCGTGGCGGCGATGCGGGCGCTGCCGTCGTGCGAGGTGCTCGAGGTGGGCGATCTGCTCGTGCCGCTGGTCGGCGACGCCGTCCTCAGCATCGACCTCGACGCGCGCCGCATCGTGGTCGATCCCGGGTTTCTCGGCGTCCAGACGTCCTGAGCGAGGGCGGCGACGATTGCATGCGCCTCGACGTCGTCACGCTCTTTCCGGAGTGGTTTGACTGGTTTCGCACGCAGCGCCACGTCGCCAACGCCTTGGCGGCGGGGCACGAGCTGCGCACGCTTCAGCTGCGCGAGCACACGCCCCTGAGCGGCGGCCAGGTCGACGACACGCCATTCGGCGGCGGTGCCGGGATGGTCCTGCGCGTCGACGTCATGGACGCCGCGCTGCGGGCGCACTACGGTGTCGATCCGGTTGACCTGCGCAGCCGGCGGCGCGTCATCGCCCTGACCCCCGGAGGGCGGCTGCTCGACGACCGGCTCGTCGACGAGCTCGCCGAGGAGCCCGCCATCACGTTGCTGTGCGGGCGCTACGAGGGCTTTGACGAGCGCATCATCGAGCACTTCGCCAGCGACGCGGTGTCGATCGGCGAGTACGTGCTGGCGGGCGGCGAACTGGCGGCGATGGTCGTCTGCGACGCGGTGATGCGCAAGCTGCCCGGCGCGCTGGGCCACAGCGGCTCGGCCCACGAGGAGTCCTTCTCCGCGGCGCTCGAGGGACGGCCGGAGTACCCGCATTACACGCGCCCGGCGGACTTTCGCGGCTGGCGAGTGCCCGACGTGCTGCTGTCCGGACACCACGAGCAGATCCGCGCGTGGCGCACGGCGCGGTCGCGCGAGCGCGGCGCGACGGGCGACGAGTAGGCGTCGCTATCATCCTGCCCTCGGCGCGGCCAACCTTCGTCTGCGCCCCTTCCTCGCTTCTTCTTCGCGCACCCTCCTTCGCCATGTCCACAGTCATCGAACGTCTCGAGCGCGCTCAGCTGCGCCGGGTTCCCAGCTTCCAGGCGGGCGACCGTCTGCGCGTCCACTTCCAGGTCATCGAGGGCACCCGCAAGCGCACCCAGGTCTTCGAGGGCGTCGTCATCAAGCGCCAGGGCCACGGCGCCCGCGAGACCTTCACGGTCCGCAAGCAGTCCTTCGGCGTCGGCGTCGAGCGCACGTTTCCCCTCCACTCGCCGAAGATCGAGCGCATCGAGGTCGCCGCTCGCGGTGACGTGCGCCGGGCCAAGCTCTACTACCTGCGCGATCGCGTCGGCAAGCGGGCCCGTGTCCGCGAGCGCCGGTACACCGGCCCCGAGGAGCGCGTCGAAGCCGGGCTCGTGCACGACCCCGCCGCCGCGCTGGAGGCCGAGGCTGCCGCCGAGCCGGAGGCCGTCGACGCCGAGGGCGTCGCCGCCGACGAGGCGATCGCGGAGGCCGTGGCCGCCGAGAGCGACGGGACCCCTGCCGCGAGCCAGGCCGAGGAGGCCTCCTCCGGCGAGAAGACGTGACGAAGGACGAGTCGTCTCGCGGCCGAGGTAACTCGTTCGTCGAGACCATCCTGATCGTCGCAGTGGCGCTGGGTCTGGCGCTCGGTATCCAGGCCTTCCTGATCAAGCCCTACCGGATCCCGTCGGAGTCGATGGTGCCGACGCTGACGGTCGGCCAGCGCGTCCTCGTCAACCGGATCGGCAACAACTTCGGCGACCCGGCGATCGGCGACGTCACCGTCTTTCACCCCCCGGCCGGCGCCGAGAACGGCAAGCAGTGCGGCGCCACCAAGGAGGCCGACCAGCCCTGCCCGCGCCCGACGCGCGACCGCGCCGACGTGAACTTCATCAAGCGAATCGTCGCCGGCCCCGGCGACAAGATCACGATCCAGGACGGCCACGTCGTGCGCAACGGCAGGCGCCAAGCCGAGCCGTTCGCGGAGCCCTGCGGGGGCGGCGAGGGGTGCGATATGACGACGTCGATCACGATCCCCAAGGGTCACTACTTCATGATGGGCGACAACCGCGGGGCGTCTGACGACAGCCGCTTCTGGGGGCCCGTCCCGCGCGACTGGATCATCGGCAACGCGTTTGCGACGTACTGGCCACCCAAGCGGATCGGGCTTCTGTAGGAGCTTCAGCCGGCCGCCGCCGGCCATGTGTCCGGCGCGACGTTCCGGCGCCCGGCGGCGGTTCCGCCCGGCGGCTGCTTCATGATGGGCGCCAGCGTGCAGGCCATGACGACAGCCACTGGCGAGACGCCCGGTGCAGCGACTGGCGAAATCGCCGCTGCGGCGGCCGATCCGTCCACGCCGTCCGCGCCGACGGCTGCCGCGACGGCCCGCCGCCGCAAGGCGGCCGCCCGCAAACGCTCCAGCGGCCGGCGCCTCTTCGCGCATGACCGCCGCCTCGGCGT
>DASZDB010000055.1:0-2628 GCA_035942495.1 Solirubrobacteraceae bacterium | reverse complement strand
CGCCGAAGCGACGCGCACGATCGAGATCGACCTCGATGCGCAGCGTCGGCTGCACCGTCGGCCGCTCGACGGTGGCGCCGCCGACGCCGTCGATGCCGCCCATGAGCCGGCGGACGTTCGCCGCCTCGCGCTGCAGCGTGGCGAGATCCTGGCCGTAGAGGCGCACGGTCAGCGGCTTGCCCTCGCCGGTGAGGACGCTCAGGCCATCGCCGGTGGCGGGGTTCTCACCGCTCGTCAGCGCGCCGACGTCGCGCAGCTTCTGCGCGGCGTACGTCGTCGTCTGCGCGGTCGCGCCCTGAAAGCGATCGACGGTCTCCTCGATCGCCGCGCGCGTGGCGTCGTAGTCGGCGCCGGGCTTCATGCTCACGACGACCTCGGCCGAATTGACGTCGACGATCCGGTCGCCGCTGACCGCGCGGCCGACCTGCCCGCCGACGTTCTGGACGCCGGAGATGCGGCGCAGGTCGCGGCTGAGGTCGGTGGCGATGGCCGTCATGCGCGGGTTCGACGTGCCCGACGGCGCGTCGAGGCGGACGAGCACGTTGCGGTCCTTGAGCGTCGGCAGCAGCGAGAGTCCCATCGCGGGCAGGGCGACGACGACCGCGAGGCCGAGCACGGCCACGGTGGCCAGCGCGGCGCGGGGTGCCGCGAGCACGCGCGACAGCGCGCCGTCGTACAGCGCGCCGAGGCGTGCGACGAGCGCCGAGCCGTGCGCCGACGGCTTGAGCAGGGAGGCGAGCGCCGGCGTCAGCGTCAGCGCCATGATCGTCGCGGTGAGCACCGCCACGGCGTAGGCGAGGGCGAGCGGGGACAGGAAGGCACCCGGCCGGCCCTCCATGATCGCCACGGGCACGATCACGAGCAGCGCGATGAGCGCGGCGTAGCCGAGCGGGGAGCGGATCTCCCGCGTGGCGTCCAGGACGGTCGTCGCGACGGGCGTCTCGGCGTCCTCCGCGCGCCGCTGCGCCATGCGCCGGGCGATGTTCTCGGCACCCGTCACCGCGTCGTCGACGATGACCGCCAGCGCGAGCGCCAGGCCGGCGAGCGTGATCGCGTTGAACGTCTCGCCCAGCAGGTCGAGCACGAGCGCCGAGGCGACGAGCGACGTCGGGATCGTCAACAGGACGACCAGCAGCGTGCGCCAGCGCATGAGCACCGCGACGAGCGCCAGCACGAGCAGCAGCGCGCCGATGACGACCGCCGTCGTGAGGTTCTCGGCGGCCTCGTCGAGGAAGTTCGCCGGGCGGAAGACCGACGTGTCGGTCTGCAGGCCGCTGAGGCCGGGCGCGAGCTTCTCGAGCGCGTCCTCGACGCCCTCGCTGACGGCCTTGGCGTCCGCGCCGGGGAACTTCTCGACGACGAGCAGCAGGCCGCCCTCGTCGTTGACGACCGCGTCGCCGATGAGCGGCTGGTGGTTCTCGACGACGTTGGCGACGTCGGTCAGGCGCAGCTTGCCGCCCGAGCCCTCGACCGTCACCTTGCCGAGCTCCTTGGGGTCGGCGATCTTGTCGAAGACGTTGCGCACCTGCAAGCGCTGCTGCGGCGTCTCGATGAAGCCGCCGGTGCCGGGCACGGAGGCCTCGAGGTAGCTGACCGGCGACGCGATCTGCGCGTTGCCGGCGGTGCGGATGACCTGCTGCAGCGTGACCCCCTTGTCGCGCAGGCGCTCGGGATCGACCTGGACCTGGATCTGCTGGTCGCGCATGCCCCAGACGGCGACGTTCGCGACGCCATCGACGCCCATCAGGCGCGGGCGCAGCGTCCAGCGCGCCAGCACGGACTTCTGGATCGGCGTGAGGCTCTCGGAGGAGAGGCCGATCATCATCACGCGGCTCGACGAGGACAGCGGCTGCAGCATCGTCGGCGGCTTGGAGACGTTCGGGAAGGCCGCGCCGCCCAGCTGGGTCAGGCGCTCCTGCACGAGCTGGCGGCCCTTGTAGACGTCGGTGCCGGGCTTGAAGACGAGCACGATCGACGACAGGCCGGGCAGCGAGGAGGAGCGGATGACGTCGACGCCCTCGACGCCGTTGAGCAGGTCGGCCTCCAGCGGGACGGTCAGCAGCTGCTCGACCTCGGATGCCGACAGACCCAGCGACTCGGTCTGGATCTCGACGTAGGCGGGGGTGAACTCCGGCAGGACGTCGACGGGAGCGTCGCGCAGCGTCACGACGCCGATGACGATGAACGCCGCGGCGATGCCGACGACGAGGCCGCGGAAGCGCAGCGCCATCCGCACGACGGCAGCGATCATCGTGCGCCGTCCTGGCTGTGAGCGTGCTCGATTGACACCGGTGACCCCCTGGTCCGGGTGTGGCGCGATGGGAGCTGACCCGCTCTCACCCGCCTCTCAGATTTCGCTGCTATTCAGACACCACTTCAGATACCGGTGTCAAGAGCAGAACCGGAATCTTTTCGCCGCAGCCTTCCGGACACCCGCCCGGCCAACCCGGCGTGGCGTTACGCGCGAGAGGCGTCCAGGGCGTCGTTCGGCGCCGGCGCCGGCGCGTCCAGCGGCAGCTCGATCCACACGTCCGCCCCGCCGCCTGGGTGGTTCGCCGCCCGCGCGATGCCACCGTGCGCACCGGCGATGACCTGCACGATCGAGAGGCCCAGCCCGCTGCCACCGCC
>DASZDB010000054.1:0-3481 GCA_035942495.1 Solirubrobacteraceae bacterium | reverse complement strand
GCTACCGGCCGCTGACGGAGAACTTCATCAGCGACCGCAAGGGCGTGCTGGAGCTGCTGCCCGCCTATCCCGCCGCCGCGCGCGCGCTCGCGGCGCTGGACGGCGTCGGGGACTACCTGCGTGAGCAGTCCGAGCCGCGCGTGCCGGTCGAGCCGCGCGAGTGCGCGGACGTCGCGCTGCGAGTCTTCATCAGCCGCGTCTTCAGCGAGGCGACGGAGTTCGTGATCACGCCCGAGCGCTTCGACCGCGCCTACCAAGAGCTCGAGGAAGCGCTGCTCGAGGGTCGCGCCGAGGCCGTCGTCGTGGCGCCGCTGCTGGGCCTGCAGATCGTCTCCGCGGAGGTGCCGCTGGGCCAGGGGCTGTCGCTCGTCCGTGGCGACGAGCTGCCCGGCGCGCCGGCCGAGGCGGTCTGGCGTGCCGGCGCCGACGAGCCGGGCGTGCTCGCGTGCCTGACGGTGACCGACGATCCCGGCGCCGCCGCGCCCTTCCACGTGGCGTCCGCGCGCTTCCGCCGCCTGCTGACCGCCCTGCGCCTCTACGACCCGCTGCGCGTCGCGCTCGGCCCGATCGCGTGGCAGCGCAGCGGCGCCGGGCCCTGGTCGGCCGAGGGCCTCGGCGCGAGCGGGCGCGCCAGCGGCGTGCTGCTGATCGCCGAGGCCGCCGAGGACGAGCTGCGCGCCTTCTGCAACCTCGTCGCGCGCCGCACGCCGCGCTCCGGTGAGCTGGCCTGGGCGCTGCGGCGCTATGAGCTCGGCTGCGAGCGCACGAGCGCGTTCGAGGCGCTCACCGACCACCTGCTCGCGCTGCGCGCGCTGCTCGAACCCGAGGGGCCGCAGAGCGGCCGCCTCGCCGGCCGCGTCGCGGCGCTGTGCGCGACACCCGAGCAGCGCTTGACGATGACCGAGCGCGTCGCCCATGCCGCGTCCCTGGAGCGGTCGATCATCGCCGGGCTGGCGCCGACGGACGGCGGCGTCGAGAAGCTGCTCGCCGAGATCACCGGCCACCTGCGTGCGCTGCTGCGCGACGTGCTCTGCGGCCACCTGGACTCCGACCTGCGCTCGGCGGCCGACCGGCTGCTCGCGGACGCGGGCGCCGCGGCGCCCTGAGGACGAAGAGCCGCGTAGCGGAAGGCACGGCTGGTCTGCTGGTGGCGCTGCCGCTCGGGCTGTTCGCGGCCCCCCGCGGTCGCCGCACCCGCGCCGCGGCGGCCGAGTTGTTCTTCCCGCGCGCGCCGCTGGAGGAGTAGCGTCGACCGTGACCACGACGAGAGGAGCCGGCATGCTGTGTGTGCTCATGGTCGGGACGCTCAACTCAGGCGCGCTTGAGAAGTCCCGGCAGGTCGTTAGGGGATCTGAACGCTCGGAAAGTCGGACTGCGCGATTGGTTCGGACAGCCGCGGACGGCCGTACGTGGCGGAGTCAGCGGTGACCGGCTATCGCTCCCGTTCGATCGACGAGCTGCCCACACTTTGGGATGGCTTCGCCAAGCTCGTGCGTCCCGGCCTCGGCATCGAGGCGTTCGGCGCGAACATCATGGACCTGCCACCCGACTATGAGACCAAGTCGCACGACGAGGCGCAATCAGGGCAGCAGGAGCTCTACGTCGCCCTCCGCGGCTCCGGTGCGGTCGTTGTTGGCGACGAACGGATTGCGCTGGATCCCGAGCACCTCGTCTGCGTGGACGCCGGCACGTCGCGGGTCCTGACCAGCGGATCAGACGGCCTTCGGGTCCTGTGCGTCGGCGGCGTGCCCGGAGACGTTTACGAGCCGCCGGAGTGGAGCTCTGGCGAGGAATCCCCCAGCTGAGCCGGGAGATATCGCATGGACGAGCGCTATCACGAAGGATCACGTGAGCTGCAGGACCACTTCGACACGCGCCGGCTCGCGGATCGCCTCGACGAACGCACGAGCCGCGACCACATCGGTCCCGAGGAACGCGCGTTCATCGAGCGGATGGACATGTTCTTCCTGGCGACCTGCGACCTCGGCGGCCAGCCGCAGTGCTCCTACAAGGGCGGGGCTCCGGGATTTGTCCGCGTGCTGGATGAGCACACGCTCGCGTTCCCGAACTACGACGGTAACGGGATGTTCCTGTCGTGGGGTAACGCGCTCGTCAACCCGAAGGTCGGGCTGCTGTTCATCGACTTCGTCGCCAAGCGCCCAACGCGCCTGCGCGTCGAAGGCACGGCGTCGGTCAGGCGCGACGACGAGCTACTCGAGGAGTGGCCTGAGGCGCAGTTCGTGGTCCACGTGCGGGCGAAACGCGTTTTCCCCAACTGCCCGCGCTACATCCACCGCATGGCGCTCGTCGAGCGATCGTCGTACGTCCCGCGCGCCGGGATCGTGACGCCGATTCCCGAGTGGAAGCGCGGCAAGCTCGCGACTGGTGTGCTGCCCAAGGGCGATCCAGCCGCGAAGCTCGACCAGCCCGCGGAGCGTACGCGAGCGCCCGGCGACGACGTTTGAGGATCTTGCATCTGCGGTCGGGCAGGGTGTTGTGGCGCCGCCGTCGGCCGACTGGCGCGAGGAAGAGCGGCCCGCGGATTCGGGGGAGGTGTGGCGAATCGTGCACGCGGAGCGATACGCATTCGCCACACCCCCGTCAAACCGCCCAGTCGGCAGTTCAGCACGGAATTTCCGCTAATCGACCGAAAGGAGCAGAGCCGCATGCCTCTGGTTGCGTCTACTCGCGCCGTGCCTCCGCCGCCAGGTGCCGGTACAGCACGAGCAGCCCGTCGATGTCCTGCACCTCGCCGTCCAGCCGCGGGACGACGATCGGGTCGGGCTCGTCGAGCTCGGTCTGCAACCGCTCGATCGCCGCCGTATGCCGCGCCGCGAGCACCTGCAGATCCTCGGCGCCCGCCGCGACCTTCGCCGCCAGCGCGTCGCCGAGCTCGTCGCGCAGCTGCGCACGGATCGCCCCGGGGTCGATCGTCTCCGCCGCCGTCAGCACCGCCGCCCGGTTGACGATCAGCCCGCCGAAGGGCATCCGCGCCTCGCGCAGCTTCTCACGAAAGAAGATCGCCTCGGCGACCGGCTCGCGCTCGGGCGAGGTGACGATGAGAAACGTCGTCGCCGGATCGGCGAGCAGGGCCTTGACCGCCGCGGCCCGCTCGCGAAAGCCGTCGATCAGCGCGCCCATCGAGCGCAGCAGGACCGACATGTCGTCGAGCAGGTTCACGCCTGTGAGCTTCTTGAGGATCCCGAAGACGACGCTCGAGCCGGCGCCGAGCACCCGCCCGGCGATGCTCGTCGGGACGAGGAAGAGCTTCAGCGCGCGGCCCTCGAATAAGTCCGTCAGGCGGTCGGGGGCGTCGAGGAAGTCCAGCGCGTTTCGCGACGGCGGCGTGTCGAGCACGATCGCGGCGTAGCCGCCGTCGCGGTCGAGCTCGTAGAGCTTGGCGACCGCGCTGAACTCCTGCGAGCCGGCGATCGCGCTCGACAGCTGCGCGTAGATGCGGTTGCCGAGGACGTCGTCGCGC
>DASZDB010000053.1:0-3116 GCA_035942495.1 Solirubrobacteraceae bacterium | reverse complement strand
CGCGGCGGGCGCCGTGGTCGGGCTTGCGGACGCCGTCGGTCGTCGCCATCCGCTGACCGTACCGCGCGCGCCGAGCCGGGGGAACCGCTTTCGGCGGGCGGGTAGATTGCGCCCGTGCCGTACGAGACGCTGCGCTACGAGGTCGCCGACGCGGTCGCCACGATCGCGCTCGACCAGCCCGAGACGCGCAACGCGCTGTCGGACCCGCTGCTCGACGAGCTGCTGGCCGCGCTCGCGGTCGCGCGCGACGACGACGCCGTCCGCGTCGTCGTCATCGCGTCGACGCACGGGACCGTCTTCTCCAGCGGGGGCGACCTCGCGGGCTTCGGCGCCACGATGCCGCTCGTCGAGCGCCACGCCGCCAACGGCCGGTTTCCGCGCCTGTTCGAGCTCATCGGCGAGCTCGGCAAGCCTGTCATCTGCGCGGCGGGCGGGCACGTGCTGGCGGGTGCACTCGGCCTGGCGCTCGCCTGCGACCTCGTGATCGCCAGCGACCGCGCGACGTTCGGCGCGCCCGAGATCAACGTCGGCCTCTTCCCGTTCATGATCGCCGTGCTGATCGGGCGCAACATCGGCCGCAAGAAGATGAGCGAGCTGCTGCTGCTCGGTCAGCGCATCGACGCCGCGGAGGCACTGCGGCTGGGGATCGTCAACCGCGTCGTCGCGCCGGACGCTTTCGAGGCGGCGGTCGCGGACTGGGCCGCCCAGCTCGCCGCAAAGTCGCCGCTGCTGCTCAAGCTCGGCAAGGACGCGCTGTTCGCGCAGCAGGACATGGCGTTTCGCGAGGCGCTCGCGTACGGGCAGTCGCAGCTGTTGCTCGCGCAGACGGCGGAGGACGCGCAGGAGGGCATCAGCGCGTTCCTCGAGCGCCGGGAGCCGCAGTGGAAAGGCAAATAGCCGCGCTGCTGTGCCGCACCTCCGAGCGCGGCGAGGAGGCCGCGGCGGGGACCCGCGAGCTCGGCGAGCTGCTCGGAGCGCGGATCATCGGCTCTCCCGGCGAGCCGCGCGCGGGGGACCATCTCGCTGACCTGCGCGACGGGCGCGGCTGCCTGCTCGAGGCCGGCGGCCAGATCGACGACGCGTTCGAGGCCGGCCGCGTGCCGATCCTGCTCGCGGGCGAGTGCTCGGTCTGCGTGGCCACGCTGCCCGTCGTCGTCGCGCGGTTTCCCGAGGTCCGCGTGCTGTGGCTCGACGCCCATCCGGACTTCAACACGCCGCAGACCAGCCCCAGCGGCTACCTCGGCGGCATGTGCCTCGCCGGCGCCTGCGGGCTGTGGGACACGGGCTTCGGGGCCGGCGTCGACCCCGCCCGCGTGATCATGTTCGGCGTGCGCGACGTCGACGGCCCGGAACGCGTGGCGCTCGACCGCTGCGGCGTGCATCGCCTGGGGGAGCCGGCGCAGCTGGAGGGCATGGAGCTCTTCGTCCACGTCGACCTCGACGTGCTCGATCCGGAGGTTCACCCGGCAAGCTTCCCGGCGCCGCTCGGGCTGGCGCCGGCGACGCTGTTGGAGGTGCTCTCCTACGTCGCCGCCGAGGCGACGCTCGTCGGCGCCGAGATCACCGCGACGGCGCCCGGCTACGCGCAGCTCGCGGCCGACGCGATCGCGCCGCTGCTGTAACGCGCCCGCCGGCGGCCTCAGACGAGTCCGCCGAGGCGCCGCAGCGCGATGAACTGCCCGGCCTCGCCGAACGCCGCGCCCTCCCCGAAGGCATAGCCCGAGACAAACAGGGTCGTGACACCCTGGGCATCGGTGAATGCTCTGACCGTCGGGTTGCCGAACGCAGACGATCCGGCCGGCGCGTGCAGCCCCAGGAGCCGCGCCTCGTTGCGGTCGCGGTCGTAGAGGTACCAGCGCCACGTCGCGAAGTCGCCGCGGACGGACTGCGCCTCGAGCACCGCGAAGCGGCGGCCCTCGAAGAGCACGTCGGCGCGGTCGCCGAGGTTGCCGCGGGTGCCGAGCGCGACGAACAGCTCGTTGACGAGCGGCGTGACCTGCGGCGTCCACGTGGCCGGGTTGAAGTTCGTCAAGACACCGGACGCCTGGCGGTCGAGCTGGATGTCCTTGAGGTAATGGAACGTGATCTCGATCTGCGACGCGGCCGGTGTGCCTCCCCAGCTCAGGACGCGCAGCGCCGGCGTCCCCTCCGCGGTCGCGGCGACCGTGCGCGGGAGGTTCGCCTCGGCATCGAACGTGCCGGCTGCGAGGGCGGCCCAGCTCGCGTAGTGGCGGACGACGATGTTCGACGTGCTGATGTACTGGGCATCGGGCGTGTCGCGCTCCACCGCGAGCACGAACCCGCCGCCCGGCACGGCCGCGATCGACGGCTGGGACGCGCGCGTGTCGAGGGTGCCACGATGCTTCCAGTGGCGCAGGTCGTCGGAGGTGGCGAGCTGGGTGACGAAGACGCCGCCGACCAGCGAGTGATGCACGCCGATGAAGCGCGCCGGTACGCCGCGGCCCGGAGGCGCCTCGATGACCTCGAGGCCGTCCAGCGGATGGCCACGGTCGTCGCGGGCACCCGCGTCGAAGCTGTCGGCGGTCCCGATGTCGAGCAGGCCGGCGAGCCGGGCCGCCGCGCCGTCGTCGGGCGTGACGAGCAGCTGCGGCGCGTCCGGGCCCTCGCGCGAGGAGAAGCTCGCGGGATCGAACAATGGGCCCGAGACCTGCAGGTTCACGTCGCCGTTGCCTGCGACGGCCCTCGTGACGTCGAACTGCGCCCATGCCCCCGCCGTGGCGCCCGAGCCTCGCGCGATCGCGAACCGGCTGGGGATCAGGATCGCCGGCGTGGCGGCGTCCTCGGCGAATGCCGGGACCGCGCGGACCTGCAGGCTCTCGAGCGTCGGATCGGTGATCCGCAGGCGCAGGAGCGCGCGAGCCGGCTTGACCGACAGGCCCGCGACGCGGAAGCGCAGCTGCGTGCGGCTCAGGCCGCCGGCGACAAGGGTGGGGCCGACGCCCGCCGCTGCCGCGTCGGTCAGCGGCGCGCGGGTCGTGTCGGCGGCGATCGTGGCGACGGCGTGCGCCGGGACGGCCGTGGTCAACAGCCCGAGCACGGCCGCGACGCCGAGGAGGCTGCGGCGGATCGGCTTCCTGCCGGGCGCTGCGCGACGT
>DASZDB010000052.1:0-1960 GCA_035942495.1 Solirubrobacteraceae bacterium | reverse complement strand
CCACGTGAACGCGATGTGGTGTGAGCGCCGGCGGCGCGCGACGTCCTTCTCGAAGCCGTCGCGGCTGGCGTGGAATCGGTAGGAGAGCAGCTCGACGGTGAGCCCGTGCTGCGGCCAGTGGCAGTCGACCTTGTCGCCGTGGCGGTCGATGTTCGTGCGCGGGAGGGGCAGCCCGTGTTGTCTGAGCAGGATGAGGAAGGCGTCCTCGAGGTCGCTGAGCCTGACGTCGGCGCCGAGCGCGCGGCGCAGCTTCGCGATGCCGGGCTTGTGCGGGTTGCGCGCGATGCATGCGTCGACGTGGATCGGCGTCGTGCGGTGGTGGACCCATGCCTCGTGGCACGCGCGGGCGAGGTCAGGGGGCGCCAGCCGCGGCGCGAGGTCGAGCAGGACCCGCGGCACCGAGGTGATCGGGATGCCGTCACGGATCGTCGCGTCGTGCGGGTGCAGGCGAGCCACGCGGTGGATGACGATGCCGGGCCGGCGGCGGTGATCCAGCGTCGGCACGGTGATCTCGGGGGGCGGCGGCCGCTTCGCGCGCGTCAGCTCGAAGAGGTGCGCGGCGGGCGCGTGGGAGAGCCTTGCGCCGTCGCCGCCGGCGAGGACCGCCGCGAGGTAGGCGGCGTGCATCGACGGGGCGTTGTGACCGAGGGCGTAGACACCGCGGTGAACCGCCCGCAGGCGCCCGTCGGCAAGCCAGCGCTTGATCTGCTCGGAGTCGATGCCGGCGGCCATGAGCTGACGGCGCGCGACGCGGCCATGCTGCGCCGAGGCCAAGCCGGCTGCGATGGCGAATTTGGGGCGCATACGACCCACTAGGTGCCAAGCGGCCGCGAGTCGCCCCAGCTATCGGCGTGCTTGGGGACTTTGGGGTGCCTGACGCCCCAACGGTGCCAAAGGCAACGGCGCGCCCACGGGTTACGGACAGTCCGCGGCCGCAACCGCGGCTATCGTGAACCGCTCCCCATGCCGAAGTTCAAGCTCGAGGACATCTTCACGCCGGCCGCCGATCAGCCCAAGGCGATCCGGGAGATCTCGGAGGCCGTCGCGCGCGGTGACCGCTTCACGACGCTGCTCGGCGCGACCGGCACCGGCAAGACGATGACGATGGCGGGGGTCATCCAGGAGCTGCAGCGCCCGACGCTCGTGCTCGCGCACAACAAGACGCTGGCCGCGCAGCTCTGCAACGAGTTCCGCACGTTCTTCCCCGACAACGCGGTCGAGTACTTCGTCTCCTACTACGACTACTACCAGCCCGAGGCGTACGTCCCGTCGCGCGACCTCTACATCGAGAAGGACTCGGCGATCAACGAGGAGGTCGACCGCCTGCGCCATGCCGCGACCGCCGCGCTGTTCGCGCGCCGCGACGTGATCATCGTCGCCAGCGTGTCCGCGATCTTCGGCCTCGGCTCGCCCGAGACCTACGAGATGAACATGCAGGTCCTGCGCAAGGGCGACGTCATCGACCGCGACGCGCTGCTGCGAAAGCTCGTCTCGATCCAGTACCAGCGCAACGACACGGCGCTCGGGCGCGGGACGTTCCGCGTGCGCGGAGAGACGCTCGAGGTGTTCCCGGCCTACGAGGAGACCGCCTTCCGGGCGACGCTGTTCGGCGACGAGGTCGAGCGCCTGCAGCACTTCGATCCGCTCACCGGCGAGCTGATCGCCGACGACCTCGAGCACGTCGCGGTCTGGCCCGCGACGCACTACAACGTCAAGGAGGGCTCGATCGACCGGGCGGTCACCGAGATCGCGCGGGAGCTGAACAACCGCTGCCTGCAGCTCGAGTCCGAGGGCAAGCTGCTCGAGTCGCACCGCCTCAGGCAGCGCACCCAGTACGACATGGAGATGCTGCGTGAGATGGGCTTCTGCAACGGCATCGAGAACTACTCGCGGATCCTCGACGGCCGCCAGCCCGGGGCGCGCCCGTACTGCCTCATCGACTACTTCCCCGAGGACTTCA
>DASZDB010000051.1:0-1962 GCA_035942495.1 Solirubrobacteraceae bacterium | reverse complement strand
TCGAGGATGTCGTAGATCTCGTCCTTGTCGACGCGGACCTGGCCGGTCATCGGGACGAGCTTGGCGTTGTGCACCAAGTCGTCGAGCTTGTCGATGAGTACGAGGACGTCCATGGCAACCCTTGTTTCGCTAGCGGCCCAGCTCTTCCTTCAAGCGCCTGGCCACCCGTTCCGGGACAAGTTCGTCGATCCTTCCACCGAACGTGGCGAGTTCCTTGATCCCGCTGGAGCTGATGAAACTGTACTGCGGGCTCGCCATGAGGTAGAGCGTGTCGATGTCGGCCGCCTGCAGGCGGTTGAGCTGGTGCATCTCGAACTCGTACTCGAAGTCCGAGATCGCGCGCAGGCCCTTGACGATGACCTTCGCGCTGACCTCCCGCGCGAAGTCCACGACGAGGCCCGCGAAGGCGATCACGCGCACGCACTCGATGTGGCTCGTGGCCTCCTCGATGAAGCCGATCCGCTCCTCGGCGCTGAACAGCGTCGTGCCCTTGCGCATCGGCAGGTTGACGACCGCCACGATGACCTCGTCAAACAGCTCGCCCGCACGCGAGATCACGTCGAGGTGGCCGTTGGTGACCGGGTCGTAGGAGCCCGGACAGAGCGCGATGCGGTGGTCAGGATTCATGGATGCGAATGACGGTGTCGCCGTAGCGGCGCTGGTCGGCCAGTGGCAGGTCGAGCTCCAGCGGGGCGCGGCGGTCGCTCTCGGTGACGACACGGGCACCGGGTGCGAGCACCGCGGTCAGCCCCTCCGAGAGCTCCCGCCCCAGCTCGGCGGCTCGCCGGTAGGGGGGATCGAGGAAGACCAGATCGTATGCCTCGCGGCGGGCGGATGCCGCGCGGAGCGCCGCGTGCGCCTCGATCGGGCGCACCTCGGCCTCGATGCCGAGCGCGTCGAGGTTGGCTCTGATGGCGGTGACCGCCTTGCGCGATCGGTCGACGAACACCGCGGATTGCGCTCCGCGGGAGAGCGCCTCGATGCCGAGCGCGCCAGAGCCGGCGAAGAGGTCGAGGACGCGGGCGCCGTGGATCGACGCCCCGAGGACGCTGAACAGCGCTTCCCGGACGCGGTCGCTGGTGGGGCGGGTCTCGGCGCCGGGTGGGGCGGTGAGCTTGCGTCCCCCGTAGAGGCCGGCGACGATCCTCATGGCTTGTGGCGCGGCGGTGGGGTGCACTTCGTGACGGTGCCCGTGGGGCTGTCGGCGAACGGCATCTCTGAGGGGGTGTCAGTGGGTGGTCGCGGGGGCGCGTGGGCCGGGGCCGGTGTAGCGAGGCGCCGTGTCGACTTTTTCGTGTCCCACACGAACAACTCGACCAGGCTCTCGCCGACGGTCGGAGGTTGGCGAGTTTGGAGCGGATGGCGCCCCAACGGTGCCATCGTCGGGCTGCTTTCGCTCTCGCCGCGGGGGGTGTGGCGAATACGCCGCGCGGGCCGAGGCTCATTCGCCACACCCGCCACCGAACGCCGGCCCCGGCACGAACGCCGACACCAACCCAGACTCACGCTCTCAGTGATGCAGTTCGACCACGCGATCGCCACCACGGCGCAGCGCGAAGCGCACACAACGCGCACCCGCACGCTCACGCCGGCAACGGCGCAAGCTCCGCCGCCCCATACGCCCGCGCCAGCGCATCCCCGAGCAGCACGTGCTCGGGGTCGACCAGCTCAGGGTCGGCAGCGAGCACGGACTCGGCGTAGGCCTTGGCGTCCTCGGCCAGCCGCTCGTCGTCCGGCAGCCGTGCCACCTTGAACTGCGCCAACCCCGACTGGCGCGTGCCCGCGATCTCGCCCTCGCCGCGCAGCTCGAGGTCGATCTGCGCGAGCTCGAAGCCGTCGCTGTGGCGCTCGAGCGCGCGCAGGCGCGCCGCGTCCTTGGGGCCGAACAGCAGGCAGGTCGCCGTGTGCTCGCCGCGCCCGACCCGGCCGCGCAGCTGGTGCAGCTGGCTGATGCCGTAGCGC
>DASZDB010000050.1:0-1988 GCA_035942495.1 Solirubrobacteraceae bacterium | reverse complement strand
TTACGACGCTCTGCAACCCGCGATGCACCGGCGCCGGCGGGCGGGCCGCCGCGGCGGCGCCGGCTCAGTCCTTCGCGGTCATGACGATCAGCCCGACGACGATGGCGGCGACGAACAGCGCCAGACCGGCCGCCGCCATGGCGACGTGCAAGACCGCCGCCGCGTTGCGCCCGTCGCGGCGCGCCTCGCCGGCCCGCGTCGTCCCGTAGACGACGAGGCCCCAGGCCGTCACCACCGTGATCGCCGCGACCGGCGCGGCCCACACGAGCTCGAGCAGCGCCGCCGAGTCGACGGCCGCGATCATGTGTCCGCCCGCGCCGGCGCCGGCGTCGCCCGCGGTGTCGCGATGGGCGGGCCCTGGCGCAGCCGCTTGCCGAACATCGCCGTGATCAGCGCGATCAGGCTGACCGAGATCAGCAGCGGCCCGAGCGCGCCCTCGCCGAAGATCCGGCTCACGCCGTAGGTCACGGCGCCGACCGCGGCCGCGGCCGGCAGCGTCAGCACCCAGGCGACGGCGATGTTGCCGGCCAGGCCCCAGCGCACCGCCGACAGGCTCTTCGCGGCGCCGGCGCCCAGCACGGCACCCGTGATCGAGTGCGTCGTCGAGAGCGGAAAGCCGAGATGCGAGGCGGTCAGCAGCACGGCCGCGCCGCCGCCCTGGGCGGCGAACCCCTGCGCCGGGTCCATCTTGTAGATCTTGCTGCCCATCGTGCGGATTATCCGCCAGCCGCCGCTGTAGGTCCCGAGCGCGATCGCCGTCGCCGCCGAGACGATGACCCAGAACGGCGGGTCCGGAGCCGGCCCCTCGAGCGTGCCGTGCGCGATGAGCGCGAGCGTGATGATGCCCATCGTCTTCTGCGCGTCGTTGGTGCCGTGCGACAGCGACAGCAGGCTGGCGCTGACGATCTGGCCATAGCGATAGCCGCGGTTGACCGAGCCGGGCCGCAGGCGGCCGACCATCCGGTACGTGATCAGGATGCACGCGCCGGCGGTCAGGAACGCCACGACCGGCGCGACGAGCGCAGGCACGATGACCTTCTCGAGCAGACCGTCGCCGAAGATCGCGTCCGCGCCGCTGGCCGCGAACGCCGCGCCCACGACCCCGCCGATGAGCGCGTGCGACGAGCTCGACGGCAGCCCGAAGTACCAGGTCACGAGGTTCCAGGTGATCGCCCCGATCAGCCCGGCGAAGATCACAGTTGTCGTGATGAGCTCGGCGTCGACGATCCCGCCGGCCACGGTCGCGGCGACCTTGATCGAGATGAACGCGCCGACGAAGTTCAGGATCGCCGACAGCGCCACCGCCGTCTTCGGGGCGAGCGCGCGCGTCGAGATCGCGGTCGCCACCGCGTTGGCGGTGTCGTGAAAGCCGTTGGTGAAGTCGAACGCGAGGGCTGCCGCGACGACGATCACGAAGATGATGTCGCTGTCCACGAGCTGCCGGGCGGGGTTCAGGAGTTCTTGACGACGATGTTCGCGATGACGTTCGCGATGTGCTCTGTGGCGTCGACCGCCTCTTCGAGACGCTCGAAGATGTCCTTCCAGCGAATCACGACCATCGGGTCGATTCCGGTGTCGAACAGCGACGCGACGGCCTCACGGGTCACCCGGTCCCCGTCGGTCTCCAGGCGGTGGATCTCGTTCGTGTAGTGCGTCACGTCCTTGAAGCCGCGCATGCGCGGCATCGCCTCGTTGATCTTGCGGCAGGCCTCCATGAGGATGTGGGCCAGGCGCTGGGCCTGCTCCATGGGCGCCTCGATCCGGTACAGCCCGAGGTAATCGGCGACCTCCTCGGTGAGGTCGACGATGTCGTCCAGTCCCGATGCGAGCTCGAGGATGTCCTCGCGGTCGATCGGCGTCACGAACGTCGAGTTCAGGCGCTGGATGATGTCGTACGTGATCCGGTCGCCCTCCTGCTCGCAGAGCAGGATCGCCCGGGCGCAGCCGTGTTGCTCGGGAAACGAGCGCAGCATCTCGTCGAGCAGCTC
>DASZDB010000049.1:0-4518 GCA_035942495.1 Solirubrobacteraceae bacterium | reverse complement strand
CAGCGTGTTGATCCGGCGGGTGAAGAAGCGCTTCTTGAACGGCGGCTCGTCGACGCCGTCCATCTGCACGAGCAGCTGGTTGAGCGCCAGCGAGCCGCCGCCCATCATGCCGCCGGGGAACATGAAGCCCTGGATCTTGTCGGTCACCCCGCGCCAGAACGGCGGCAGCGGGTCGGGCGCCGGCGTCGCCCGTGAGGCGAAGAGCTTCTCGCGCCACGCGCGAGACTCGAGGATCAGGTCGCCGGTGGAGGTCAGCGCGCCCATGGGGCCGTGGAAGGCGAAGTCGTGAAACGAGCCCGCGCTGGGCGACGGGGTCATCGCCCCGGCGAAGCCGCCCGCGCCGAGCGCCTGGCGGCGCAGTCCGACCGCATCGATCTCGTCGATGAAGATGATGCACTGGCCGCCCCACTTGCGCGCGAGGCGGCGCGCGCGGGCGATGAGGATCAGCACGATCACGACGTCCATCCCCATGAACGTCGAGGCGAACCCGGAGCCCGGCATCATCATGATCGGCGAGTTGAAGCTCGTCGCGATGCCCTTGGACAGCATCGTCTTGCCCGTGCCAGGCGCGCCGATGAACAGCAGCCCACGCTCGGGCTTGCCGCCCGCGGCACGGAACTCCTCGCCCGACTGCCACAGCGAGATGACGCGCGTGACGTCCTCCTTGGGCTCAGCCTGGCCGCGGACGTCGTCGAGGCGCACCCCCCAGTCGGCGTCGCCGGGCTCGTAGGCCTTCATCTGCTTGATCCCGAAGAAGACCAGCGGCCCGAACAGGATCAGGAAGTTGAAGAGAAACAGCATCGGAAACAGGAACAGGTACGGCAGGAAGCTGATGAGCAGCATCGGGGCGCCGGTGGCGATCATCGACAGCGTGTCGCGCAGCGACGCCGGGCCGTCGGCGGCGTTGTGGATGAGGTTGATCACCACGAGCAGCGCGAACAGCGAGCCGAGGATGAACGTCCAGCGGCGCCACTTCGTGCGCCAGTACCAGACTCGCCGGCGAGCGACGACGTCCTCCTCCAGCAGCGGCTTCTCGGCGCCGTACAGGGACGCGCGCGGGATGAGCTTGTGCGCGAGCACGTCGACGAGGCCGCGGAACGCGATGACCGACAGGAACGTCACGAGCAGCGCCCAGCCGAAGGGCCAGTCGTGCTGCAGCGTCAGGAGAAAGAGCGTTGCCGGCGCGGTCAGCAGCGCGACGAGCGTCGCGGCGCGCGTGAGCTTGCGCCACTCGGCGGCGAGGGCGCGCGACTCCTCGCTGAACGTCGGGCGCAGCTTCGGACGGTCCTCTGCGTAGGACATCGCCCGGGAAAGGTACCCAGCGCGCGGGTCGCTTGGCGACCGATGGTCGTCGAGCCGCCGGGGCGGCTGCGGTGCGGGTGCGCTTCGCACCGCCAGCCCTTGCTGATCTCGTGGTCGAACGACATCTCCGAGGGTGTGAGCCTGTTCGGGTACCAGCGGTCCGGCCAGGGCCAGGGCCGCGGGGGTGTGTCGATCCAGCCTCGCTATGCGCGAGTAATTCGACACACCCCACCCTCAGGCAGGCGGTTGTGGCGCGCCCGGTGCGGTATCCGCACTCGGCGCCCCGACCACGCTGAACCCGGCGCGCACGCCGCCGCCAGACAAGCTCACACCCTCAGAGGCGCAGTTTCGCCGACGCCGACGCGAACTGAGCGCGACAGCCCACCTATCCGGCGCGGCGTGGGACGACCAAGACGCGCAGAGCACCCGCTGGCGCCGCTCGTCGCCGCGCGGCGGCGATCAGCCCCCGCGGCCGTTGGGCGAGAACTGCGCGGTGATGTGCGGTTCCAGGCCGGGATCGAGGACGACGAGCACCTCGTCGCCGGGGCTGATCACCGTGTCGCCCTTGGGCACGAAGCCGGCCTTGCCACGCGGCAGGACGGAGATGATGAGGCTGCCGTCGGGCAGGTCGATGTCCGCCACCGCGAGCCCGGCCGCCGGCGCGCCCTCGATCACC
Organism: Solirubrobacteraceae bacterium; assembly: GCA_035942495.1. Classification (GTDB taxonomy): domain Bacteria; phylum Actinomycetota; class Thermoleophilia; order Solirubrobacterales; family Solirubrobacteraceae; genus CADCVQ01. The sequence goes on along the minus strand of DASZDB010000049.1, from coordinate 2,540 downwards.
TCGACCTCGATGATCTCGAGCTTCTCGTCGGGCAGGTCGAGCAGGTGGACGAGACCGTGGCCGGGCACCTCGTGCTCGATGAGGTTGAGGATCAGGTCGGTCGCCGAGACGGCCGGCTGGATCCCCAGCAGCTTGAAGTGCTGCAGGTTGCGGGGGTTGTTGCAGCGGGCGATGATCCGCTCGCAGAGGTACTTCTCCTTGGCGACCTGGCAGATGAGGATGTTGTCCTCGTCGTCGCCGGTGACCGCCACGACGAGGTCGGCGCGCTGGATGCCGGCGCGTTCCAGGACCCACAGCTCGGTGCCGTCGCCGTACTGGATCGCGTGCTCGAGCTCCTGCTCGATGCGCAGGTAGGCGCGCCGCTCGGCCTCGACGAGCGTGACCTCCTGGCCGTTGCGGATCAGCTCGCGGGCGAGGTTCAGCCCGACCTTGCCGCCCCCCACGACGATGACGTACATCAGCTCGCCACGCCCGCGGTGATGTCGGTGATGGCCTTCTCGAACATCGCGATGCCGAGCTTGACGGCGCAGATCGTGTGCAGCCCCTGTTCGGCGTACCAGTCCGAGCGCGCCGGGTCCAGGACGCGCACGATCACGTGGTCGACGCCAAAGCGCTTCTGCGCGATCTGCGCGACGAGCAGGTTCGTGTTGTCACCGCGGGTCGCCGCGATGAACACGTCGGCCTCCTCGACTCCGGCGGCCAGCAGGGCGTCGATCTCGATCGCGGTGCCGACCGTGAAGCGCCCGCCGGAGTCCTCCCAAGAGGTGGCCTGGCCGGCGTCGAGGCGCTCGTGCGAGAGCGGATCCTCGTCGAGGACCGAGACCGTATGGCCCGCGGCGAGTGAGGACTTGGCGACAGCCGAACCGACGCGGCCCGCCCCGACGACGAGGACCATCATGCGGCGGATGCTAGCGGGACCGCCCACAGGAGGAACCGGCGACTACGCAGGTCGCTCGGCGTCGCCCGACGGCGCCGTGAGGATGACGCGGCAGGGCGACTTGCGCACGACGTACTTCGTGGCATCCCCCACGAAGTTGTCCAGCGGCCCGCCGATTCCGCCGAGGCGCGCGCCGCCGCGGATCCGCGACGGCTCCTCGGCGGCCAGCACGATCAGCTCGACCCCGCGCCGCTTGGCCTCCTCGACGATGCCCTCCCCCGCACGCCGCGCGCGGACGGTGGCCGTCGCCACCTCGACGCCGACATACTCCTCCCCCACCGCCTTGGCGCGGGCGAGCGCCGCGCGCGCGGCCTTGAGCTGCGTGTCGGGCAAGCGCGCGTCCAGCGGCAGCGAGAGCGGCACCTCGAAGACCCAGATCGCCTCGATCGTCGCGCCGTGGCCCTCGGCCTCGTCCGGGTTCTCGGCAGCGGCCAGGCGGCCGGCGGTCTGCACGATGTCGTCGTCCAGCGGCGTGCCGTAGATCGGCACGAGGATCGAGCCGTACTCAGCGCGCGCCGGCTCGGAGCGCAGTGCCTCCTCGGACAGGACGACGCGCGCGAGCAGCGGCATCTCGGAGCTGCGGCGGTAGCTGATGTACAGCGCGATGCCGCCCAGCATCCAGAGCGGCCCGATCGTGCGCGCGCCCTCGTGAAAGACGACCAGGCTGGCCAGGCCGACCGCGGCCATCACCGCGCCGAGCACGGCGGGCAGCGGCAGGTCGCCGCCGCCGATCCTCACCGACAGCGGGATCCGATAGGGCCGCGGGCGGTCGGGCTCGCGGTAGCGCAGCACGCAGATCGACACGTGCGCTATGACGAAGGCCAGCATCGCGCCGAACGCGTAGATGCCGACGAGGAACTCGAGGTCGCGCGGGACGACGAGCGCCGCGGCGAGGACGCCGGACAGCACGATGACGACATACGGCGTGCCGTGGCCCGGGTGCAGGCGCCCCATCGCGCTCGGGATCTGGCGGTTTCGCGCCAGCGAGTACGACAGGCGCGACAGCCCCAGCATCGCGCCGTGCGCCGCGACGACGAGCGTGAACGTCGCCAGCGCGGCGACGGCGTAGCGCAGCGCCTCGGCCAGCCACGGTGGGTCGAACCTGGAGACGAGCGCGAGCACGGGGGCATTGAGTGCGTCGCCGGTCAGCGGCGACGCGCCCGGCGTGACCGGCAGCGAGGCGACGGCGACGAGCGAGATCCCGACGTAGATCACGAGCACCGACACCGTCGATCTGGCGATCAGCCGCTTCAGCCCGATGCGGCTGACGCGCACCTCGCCCGCCAGTCCCGACGCCGATTCGAGGCTCGTGAACGCCACGGCCGACACCGTCAGCGCGAACATGAGCTCGCTCCACTCCGGCGCGGTCCCGAGATCGATCGTCCTCGTGAGCGCGTCGATGTCGACGACGAGAAACGCGCCGAGCGCGATCACGAGCAGCTGCAGGACGATGTCGAGCACCGCCAGCACCGAGACGCGCGCGATGCCGCGGCTGGCGCTCGCGGCGCGGATGTTGCGCGACGCGACGTAGCCGATGATCGCGAGCGCCGCCAGGGTCTCCGGCACGCCTTCGCCCAGCGGCGACCAGAACGCGGCCATGTAG
>DASZDB010000048.1:0-4932 GCA_035942495.1 Solirubrobacteraceae bacterium | reverse complement strand
GTCGACCCTATTGGTGCCGGCGCGAGCGGGCAACACTCCGTCCGCGCGCGCACGAAGCACTGGGTCCACCCATGTCCGCGGCGTCCCGGGCAGCTCCCCGTCAGGCGACGGGCGAGGCGCTGCCCACCCGCGCGAGCATCGCCGCCGCGCTGCGCTCCCAGGCGCCCGCCCGCATCCGGCGCGCCAGGGCCGCCGCCGTGCCGGCGCTGCGCTGCGCGCCGGCCACGTCCCCGATCTTCAGCAGCAGCTCGGCGCGCATCCGGTGAAGCTCGGGCTCGTACCAGCGCTCGCCGCCGGCGACCCGCCGCAGTGCCTCCCCGAGCGTGGCGAGGGCGCGCTCGGGCTCGCCGGCGTGGGCAAGCGCATCGGCCAGCAGGCCGTGCAGGAACGGGCCGCCGGTGTGGGCGCCGGTCGCGCTCCAGTCGGCGACGGCGCGCCGCAGCTCGCCGAGGCCATCGTCGCGCGCACCCGCGCGCACGTGCGCCCAACCGTGCAGCGCGAGCGCCTGGGCGCGGCGCTCGGGAAGGTCCTCGGCGGTCGCGAGCGCAAGCGCCGCCGCCGATGCGCCCAGCGTGCTCTCGTGGTCGCCGCGGACGTGGGCGGCGGCGGCCGCTGCGCACTGCACGGCCGCTGCGGTCTGCGGATGAGGGTGGTCGCGCAGGCGCTCGGTCGCAGCGGTGATCGCGTAGCGCGCGCCCTCGTGGTCGTCGCGGCAGGCCAGCGCGAGCGCCCGGTGGGCGAGCGCCAGCGCCGCCGGATCGCGGTCGAAGCGGTGGTTGCTCGCGCCGCGGCCACGCCCCTCGCAGAGCTCGACCGCCCGCGCGAGGTGCCCGAGCGCCTCGCGATGGCGACCGCACGCGACGAGCAGCCCGCCCACCTCGCACTCGGCTTCGGGCAGCAGCGCCGGGTCCTCGCCCGTCGCGTCGGCGACCGGCAGCAGGCTGAGCGCGAGCCGCAGCGCGTCGGTCGCACGCGCGTCGAGTGCGCGGTAGGCCGCGAGGCGCAGGAGACCGTCTAAGCGACCGGACGTCGGCTCGAGGCCGGCGCTCAGGCGCTCGGCGCGGGCGTGGTGGGCGACGGCGGCGGGCGCCTGCCAGCCGGCGTGGGCGGCGATCGCGCGACCGGCCAGCAGGCGCAGCTCAAGCTCGGTGGCCCGGCGTTCGGGGCCGTCGGGGGTCCGCGCGTTGAGCTCGATCGCGCGCTCGAAATGCAGCGTGGCCTCGCGCAGCGCATGGCGGGCCAGCGCTTCGCGCCCTGCCCGCTGCCACTGGCCGACGGCGTCCGGCATCTCGCGGGCGTACTCGAAGTGGCGCGCGATGCGCTCGGGCTCGGCGGCGGCGACGTGCGGGAAGCGGGCCAGCAGCGCGGTCGCGATCGCCGTGTTGTGGCTGCGCAGCACGCGCTTTCGCTGCGAGCTGCGCGCCGCGTCCTGCAGCAGCGAGTGACAGAACGCGAAGCGGCCGGGGCCGACCCGGACGACGACGTCCTCGGCCACGAGCCGCTCGAGCCCCCAGTCGAGCGCGGCCGGCTCGATCGTGCCGACGGCGTCGAGCAGGGTGCGGTCGAACTCGCGCCCGATGGTCGCCGCGAGCTGCGCCACGTCGCGGGCGGCGGAGTCGCGGTCCAGGCGCGCCATGAGACACCCGTAGAGCGTGGCGCCGGTGTGGCACGCGTCGTCGCGCGTGGCCAGCGCCGTGCGCGTGAGCTCCGCGGCGAGCAGCGGCGACCCGGCGGCATGCTGCGCGATCTCGCCCACGACGTCGGCGGGCAACGTGCCTGCTGCGGCCGCGACGTGCTCGACGAGACGGCGCGTGTCCGCCACGTCCAAGCGACCGAGCTCGATGCGCTGAAGCGTGCGCTGGGGCAACCCGGCGAACTCGCTGCGCGCCGTCAGCGCGAGCATGAGCGCCACGTCACGCGGCCCGTCGAGCAGCGACGCGACAAGCTCGAGGGTCGACGCGTCGGCCCAGTGCACGTCGTCGATGACGAGCAGCAGCGGCGCGCGGCCCGCCTCGGTCGCGAGCACGTCGGCCAGCGCGGCCAGCGACTCGCGCCGGCGCCGCGCCGGCCCCAGGCCGGCCGCCGCACCCCCACCGTCCGGGACGGCGACCCCGAGCAGGTCGGCCAGCAGCGCGACGGCGCGCGGGCCGCCGGACAGTCCGGTTGTGCGCGCGGCCAAGCGGGGGGAGGCATCGCTGCCGTCGAGCGCCCAGTGCCGGCGCAGGCCGGCGAGCAGGGGATACAGCGCGCTGCCGCGGTGATAGGGGCTGCAACCGCAGCGCACGACGGCCATGCCCAGCGCCTCGCCGGCCCCGGCCGCCAACTCGTCGAGCAGGCGCGTCTTGCCGATCCCGGCCTCACCACGCACGAGCACCGCCGCGCGCGTGCCCTCGGCGGCGCGCTCGGCGAGTGCCTGCAGCAACGCGCGCTCGCCAGTGCGGCCGACGAGCGGCGGCGGAACGTGGGGCGCGACGGCGTCGCTGTCGGCCGGCCCGGCCACCGCGAAGAGGTCGCCGCCGCACGTCTCGAAGCCGAACGTCGCGCCGGCCTGCGTGCGCGTCGCGTCGTCGACCGTCAGCCGGTCGGTCGCGCCGCGCTCCTGGACGGCGCCCGCGCTGCGCGGGATGTCGCCGAACGGCTCGGCTCCCTCACCGGTGGCGCCGGTCGCGATCGCCAGCCGCGCCTCGAGCCGCACGCCGAACTCGCGCTCGACGACCTCGCGCGCCGCCTCGAGCGTGCGCAGGATCTCCCAGCCACAGCGCACGGCCCGCAGCGCGTCGTCGTCCTGCCCGCGCGGATGACCGAAGAAGATCGCGACGCCGTCGGATACCCAGGGCAGCACGTGGCCGCCGAGCCGGCCGGCGACCTCGCCGCAGATCGCGTGAAAGCGCGCGCCCACCACGGCCCGGGCGTCGGCGTCGAGCGCCTCGAGCGGCGGCGTCTCGGCGATGTCGCAGAGCAGGACCGAGATCTGCCGCGGCGCGGGCGCGGGCTCGGCAGTGGCCGCCGCGGCGTCGCGCGCGACGAACACGCCGTCCGCGTCGTCGGCGGCCGCCAGGACCGTCACGAGCTCCTCGCGCAGCGCCGCGAACGTGGCATCGTCGAGCCCGAACTCCAGGCGCAGGGCGGTATGCGAGACGCGGCCACGGCGCTGCAGCAGCGCGAGCGAGCGCTCGACGATCTCACCGAAGGACGGCATCGAAGCACCGTAACCGGGTGCTCCGCAGGCCTCGACGTCTGATCGACTCACCGATCGACGCGGGCGACGCCGACGCGCCCCCAGAGCAGCACGAGCAGCGCGAAGATGATGGAGATCGTCAGCATGGCGTCGGTTCCTCGAACCCTGTATCGGCAGCATGCGCCCGTTTCACAAGTGCCGATCGCGACGATTCTCGAGCGGGTGGGGGGTGGCTCCACGGCGAGGTGAGCGTCATGATGTGGCAATGGCCTACACCGTCCCCGACCTGCCCTATCCGTACGAGGCGCTCGAGCCGCACATCAGCGCGGAAACGATGCGCGTCCACCACGACAAGCACCATCAGGCGTACGTCGACAAGGCCAACGCGGCACTCGCCGGCACCGGGCTGGAGGACGCCCCGCCGCGCGACGTCCTCAAGCGGCTGACCGAGTTTCCGCCCGACAAACGCGCCGCCGTGCGCAACAACGTCGGCGGGCACGTCAACCACTCGCTGTTCTGGGAGTCGATGACGCCCGAGTCGACCGGCACGCCGACGAAGGACGGCAAGCTCATGGGGGCGATCCGCGAGACGTTCCGTGGCCTGCCGGGGCTCAAGGAGACGATCAAGGACGCCGCGATGAGCCAGTTCGGCTCAGGCTGGGCCTGGCTCGTGCACGACGGCTACCGGATCCTCATCGTCACGACCGGCGAGCAGGACAGCCCGATCACCGACGGCCTCGAGCCGCTGCTCGGCATCGACGTCTGGGAGCACGCCTACTACCTCGACTACCAGAACAGCCGCGCCGACTACGTCGACGCGTGGCTGCAGGTCGTGAACTGGGAGGCCGTCGAGCGGCGCTACGGCGAAGCGCCGGTGCCCGACGTCTCCGAGGTGCTCGAGCGCCTCGTCAGCGTCTGCGGCAGCGAGCACCGCTTCGGCGACGTGACGCTCGACGAGGCTCGCGCGCACGCGGCCGAGCTCAAGGGACTCGCCGGCTGGGGCCCGATGGCGAAGGTCGGCGCGGTCGCGCGGGGGTGGAGCGATCTCGCGCTGCAGATGCAGAAGCACAAGGTCACGACGGTCGCCGAGCTCGAGCCGGGGATCGTCGAGAACGCGGCCAAGGCGCTGTGGATCATCCTGCCCGGCCGCTCGATGGTCGAGCCTCAGGGCTGACGCCGGGGCTCAACGCCCGGACGCGGCAGCGCCGCGCCCGAGCGAGGCTTCAGGACTACCCGCGGCCCAGCTGTCCGCGGCGCGGGCCGGCGCCGAGCTGCGCGCGGTCGACGATCGCGAGCAGGAGCACCGCGGCGATGACGGCGCAGACGAAGCCGATGACGTTCAGCTCCCAGATGTCGCCGCTGCCGAGGGCGTTGGCGATCGTGCCGCCGATGACCGAGCCGACGACGCCGAGGACGAGCGTCCACAGCAGGCCGATGTGCTGCTTGCCGGGGAGGATCGCCCGAGCCAGGAAGCCGATGATGATCCCGGCGACGATGAATCCGATCATGTTGTCTTCTCCTTGACGAAGTGCAGAGTCTTGGCCGCCGTCATTCCCCGCTGACGCGGGCGGCATGCGACCGCCGCGTCAGGCGACCGGACGCAGATGACGCAGCGGGCGCCCCTCGCGCAGCTCGCGCACGACCGCCTCGACGAGCCCGTCGCCATCGAGCTCGCGCCCGTCGGTGACCGCCGCGATCACGCCGCGCTTGCGCTGGATGAGCTCGGCCATCGTCTCGTCGATCGTGTCGGCCGC
>DASZDB010000047.1:0-12597 GCA_035942495.1 Solirubrobacteraceae bacterium | reverse complement strand
CGTCGACGGGGCGTGGCGCGCGGCGAAGGCCGTCGCCCAGGCGGCGGCGCCGGTCGCGCCGCGCAGCCGCCTGAACGGGGCGATGTCGCCGCTGCGCCACCTCGCGACGCACTCGCGCCCGATGGAGGACCTGAAGGTCATCAAGCGCCGCTTCGGGACGACCGTCAACGACGTCCTGCTGGCCGGCAGCGCCGGGGCGCTCGGCGAAACGCTCGGCCATGAGCGGGGCGACATGAAGGCGATGGTGCCGGTCAGCGTCGCCGCGCCCGACGAGCGCTGGGGCAACCGGATCGCGTTCGTCTTCCTCGAGCTGCCGTGTTCGGAGCGCGACCCGGTGTGGCGGCTGCGCGACGTGCACGTCGCGATGCGCTCGCGCAAGCGGGCGGGCGTGCCGGAGGGCGCCGACGCCGTGCTCGGCGCGCTGGCGCTCGCTCCGCGCGCGGTTCGCCGGGTCGCGTCGCGGGTGATCGCCAGCCCCGCGCTGTCGAACCTCACGATCTCGAACATCCCGGGGCCGCAGGTTCCGCTCTACCTGCTGGGCTGCGAGGTCAAGCACGCCTATCCGGTCGTGCCGCTGACCGATCGCCACCGGCTGTCGATCGGCATGACGTCGATCCACGACCGCGCGTGCTTCGGCGTCTACGCCCACGGCGACCTCGCCGGCGACGCCGATCGCGTCGCGGCCGGCATCGGCACCGAGATCGACGATCTGCTGGAGCGCGCCGCGGCATGACCCTCCTGCTGACCGGCGCGACGGGCTTCGTCGGGATGGAGCTGCTCGCCCGCCTCGTGCGCTCGCCGGAGGCGTCGCAGCCGGTGGTGGCGCTGATCCGGGCCGACGACGACGCGCACGCGACGCGGCGGCTGCACGAGACGCTGCGGTCGGTCTTCGGCGCGGTGGCCCCGTACGCCGCGCGGGTGACCGCTGTCGCCGGCGACCTCGAACGGCCGGGCCTGGGGATCGACCCGGGGCTCGCAGAGTCGGTCACCGACATCGTGCACGGCGCGGCGTCCGTGTCCTTCGAGCTGTCGCTGCACCGTTCGCGCGCGATCAACGTCGAGGGGACGCGCCGCGTGCTCGCGTTCGCGGCGCGCTGCCGCCGGCTGCGCCGCCTGACGTACGTCTCGACGGCGTACGTCGCGGGCGAGCACCGCGGCGTCTTCGGGGAGGACGACCTCGACCTCGGCCAGCGCTTCCGCAACCCGTACGAGCGGTCGAAGTTCGAGGCCGAGCGACTCGTGCGCGCGGCGGCCGCGTCCGGCCTGCCGGTGACGATCACGCGGCCGAGCATCGTCGTGGGTGACCGCCACAGCGGCTGGACGGCCTCGTTCAACGTCCTGTACTGGCCGCTGCGCGCGCTCGCGAAGGGCGCCTACCCGATCCTGCCCGCGCGCCGCGATGCGCCGGTCGACGTCGTCTCGATCGACTACGTCGCCGACGCGATCTGCGCGCTGCACCGGATGCCGGCCGCCGAAAGCGGGACGTTTCATCTCACGGCGTCAGAGCACGCGAGCAGCATCGGCGAGCTGCTCGACCTCGCCGTCGAGCGCTTCGAGTGCCGGCGCCCGCCGCTCGTCTCCCCGGCGCTGTACCGCCGGACCGTGCACCCGCTCGCCGTCCACGCCGGACCCGCGCGCCGCCGGCGCTTCCTGCGGGCGACGACCGTCTACCTGCCGTACTTCGCGATGCGCGTCCGCTACGACGACGCCCGCACCCGCGCGGCGCTGGGACCGGCGATCACGCCCGCGCCGCTGCACACCTACTTCGACCGCCTCGTCGACTACGCGCTGCTCGCGCGCTGGGGCGCTCGACCGATCGGCAGGGCCGGTGCGCTGGATGCGCTTCCACTGCGGCACAGCGGTGCCGCGTCGTTGGCTGGGGTTAGGGCCCGGCGGCCCTGTCGAACCCCTACGAGCGAGGTGCGGCGCTAATGTCGTGAGTCGGAAGTTCGAACTTCTGATTCACGACACCAGGCGCTCGCCCCACTCGCTGTCGAGGACGTACTGGCGCGCGTCGATGAGCCGGCGCGCCTGCGCGACGCCGGGCTCGTTGACGGCGTAGGAGGCCACGCGCACAGGGTTCCCGGCGATCCGCTCGTCCAGACGTGCACGCGGCGGGGCCCATGGACGGACGTTGGTTGGCACGCCGCCACGCTCAACTCCTCGGCGTCGGCGCCCGATAGGGGCGCAGCAGCCTCCTGCGCCACCCCGAGAAAGGCCCAACCTCTCCATGCATCTGCAGACACGTCGCGGCGTCGCGCTGCTCTCGGTCACCGCTGCCCTTGCCGGCGGCACGCTCACGACGATCACGACGGCGGCCGCCGCGGCGGACGGGCAGACCCCGAGCACCCGCCTGCTCGGCCTGCCGATCCTCGGCGATCTGCTGAGCGGCATCCTCGGCCAGATCACGGGCGCAACCCCGCTCGCCACCGTCCAGTCGCTGATCTCCGGACTGACCCTGACGGAGGTCGGCGACCTGCTGCAGAGCGCCGACGCCACGCAGCTCTCCAAGCTGCTGGCCGCCGCCGATGCGAACGGGCAGCTGACCGGCGCCCTCGGCACGCTCGACGCGACCGAGACGGGCGACCTGCTCGGCCCGCTGACCGGAACCGACCTCACGCGCGTCCTCGGCGCGCTGCCGACCTCGCAGCTGCAGTCGGCGCTCGGCACGCTGCCGCCCGCCGAGCTGGCCTCGGTCGTCGACGGCCTCACCTCCGGGCAGACCGCCGGCCTGCTCACCGGCGCAACCCCGACCCAGCTCACGAGCCTGCTGAGCGCCCTCACCGGCAGCCAGCTCACCGGCGCCCTCGGCACGCTCACGCCCGCCGAGACCGGCGACCTGCTCGCCCCGCTCACCGGCGGCGACCTCACGTCGATCCTCGGCGTGCTCAGCACGACGCAGCTGACCGACGCACTGGCCACGTTGCTCCCGGCCGAGCTCGCGAGCGTCGTCGACGGCTTGACGGCCGGACAGACCGGCGACCTCCTCACGACCGTCGGACCGACGCAGCTCACGGACCTGCTGACGGCCCTCACCGGCAGCCAGCTCAGCGGTGCGCTGGGCACCCTCACCCCGACCGAGACCGGCGACCTGCTCGCTCCGCTCACCGGCGCCAACCTCAGCTCGATCCTCGGCGTCCTCAGCACATCGCAGCTGCAGTCCGCGCTCGGCACGCTGCTGCCCGCCGAGCTGGCCTCCGTCGTCGACGGCCTCACCGCCGGCCAGACCGTCGGCCTGCTCACCGGCGCCGGCCCGACCCAGCTCACGAGCCTGCTCGGCGCGCTGACGAGCGAACAGCTGGCCGGTGCGCTCGGCGGCCTGGACCCCACGCAGCTCACGACGCTGGTGGCGGGGCTCACGCCCGCGCAGATCACCGGCCTGCTCGGGGCGGGCGGCACCGACAGCGTCGTCAGCGGACTGCTGGGCCAGGCCACCGGCCTCGCCGGCGGCACGCCGGGCGCGTTGGCGGTCGACACGCTGCTCGCGCAGGTCACCGCGCTGCTCGGCGGCGGGCTCCCGGCGGATCCGACCGACCTCGCGTCGCTGCTGACCATCGTCGACTCGCTGCTGGGCACGAGCGGGCTCACTCCCGCGGTGCTCACCCCGCTGCTGGGTGCCGCCAACGGGCTGCTCGGCATCGCGCCGGCGCCGGTCGCGACGCCGCTGCAGGGCATCGTCAGGCAGATCACCGTGATCCTCACGCCGGTGACGGGCGGCACGCCGACGCCGACGCCGACCCCGGGCACGACGACGCCCGCCGCGACGCTGCCGCGCCCCGCCGGCGCGACTCCGCGCCCCGCCGCCACGGCGCCGGGTGCGCAGTTCACGGCCTACCGCGCCTCGGTCGGCACGCTCAAGCTCAACAAGAAGCGCAGCCGCCTGAAGTTCAAGCTCACCTGCGCGTCGACGGCGCCGAAGGGCTGCCTCGTGAAGGTCAGCGCGAAGATCGCGGGCAAGCGCGCGATGCGGACGATGACGCTCGTGCTCCCGCGCGGTACGTCGTCGCCGATCACCGTCACGCTCTCCAAGAGCACGACGCGCCGGCTGAAGACGAAGGGCGGATCGCTGAAGATCACCGCGCAGACCGCGCTGTCGTCGCTGCCCTCTGCGACGCGGACGCTCAAGGTCAAGCGCCTGAAGACCGTGAGGAAGGCCGTTCGCTGAGCGACGCATGAGGGGAGACTCTCAGCCCCTTGAGCAGCGGCGTCGAATCGAAAGCCGGCAGCGCGCCGATCCTCGTCGGCGGCGAGGCCCTCTACGACCTCGTCGCCGGGGAGGGCGACGGCCACGCCGAGGGCTCGCTCACCGGCCACGCCGGTGGCGGGCCGTTCAACACCGCCCGCACGATCGGGCGACTGCGCCAGCCGGTCGCCTTTCTCGGCGGGCTGTCGAACGACCGGCTCGGCGCGTCGCACGCGCGCATGCTCGCCGCCGACGGCGTCAGCCTGGACTGCGTCGTGCGCAGCGACGACCCGACGACGCTCGCGCTCGCCAGCCTCGACGCGGACGGCGTCGCGAGCTATGGCTTCTACACGGCGCGCACGGCGGCGGCCGGGCTGACGGTGGACGACGCGCTCGCCGCGCTGCCGGCGCGCGTCGCCGCGCTGCACGTCGGCACGCTCGGGCTCGTGCTCGAGCCTGTCGCGAGCGCGATGGAGGCCGTCGTCCAGCGGCTCGCGGGCCGCGCGATGACGGTCGTCGATCTCAACTGCCGCCCGCAGGCGATCGACGACCCACGCACCTACCGCGCCCGGCTCGCCCGCGTCGTCGCACGCGTCGACGTCGTCAAGGCCAGCGAGGAGGACCTCGGCTGGCTGGATCGCGACCTTCCGCCGCTCGAGGCCGCGCGCGCGCTGCTGCAGGACGGCGGCCCGACGGCGGTGCTGCTCACGCGCGGGGCCGAGGGCGCGGTCGTGCTCACCGCAGGGGCGCAGACCCCGGTCCCGCCCGTGCCCGCCGTCGTCGTCGACACGATCGGCGCCGGCGCCGCGTTCGGCGGAGGCTTTCTCGCCTGGTGGATCTCGCGCGGCCTGGGCGCCGCCGACCTCGCGCGCCATGAGCTCGTCGTGGAGGCGGCACGCTACGGCGCGATCGTCGCGGCGCGTACGGTCGCTCAGGCCGGTGCCTCGCCGCCGCGGCTGCCCGCGGCCGTGCGCGGCCGCCCGCTGGACGCCGCCGACCTCTGAGACGGCCGTCTAGTAGCCGCCGCGCCAGATGCCGTCGGCGGGTTTGGGCGGCAGCACGTCCCAGCCCTCCATCACGTGCTCGATGCGCTCGTTCTTGGCGAACGCCGTATGCGCGTTGCCGTTGAACGTGAAGGTGATCTCCTCCTGGCCGCTCGGGAGCATGTCGACGCTGTAGACGTGGTCGACCTTGATGTCGTGCTGCGTGAGCAGCTTGTGTGCGCGATCCGCATCGGACCCCTCGGGGTAGCGCCCGCTCATCTTGACCGCCATGGCGCGAGGGTAACGCGGCCCGCCGGCGTTCGCCACTCGCAACCGGCGCCGTGGCGCGAGGGACTAGACGAGGTCGCGGCTGCGCAGACGCACGCCCGCGGCGGCGAAGAACACCGCGATCCAGCCGAGCATGACGAGCACCGCGAGCCCCGGCGCGAGCAGGACGTCCTCGTCGTCGCTCTCACCGAACGGGTTGACGTCGATGATCCCCGACGGAGCCCCGGCGGTCGGTCCGTAGCGGCCGACGTCCGGCACGAGGCTGAAGAGCGCCGGCTCGATGACGAAGCCGAAGATGAGCACGCCGATGATCGCCACGATCTGGTTGCGGATCAGCGCGCCGACGCCTACGCCGAGCGCGCCGAGCAGCGCCGCGACGAGCAGATTGCGCCACAGGATGTCGAGCAGATCGCTGAACGCGACCGTGTCAAAGCCGCGCGAGGACAGGATGATCGTGCCGACGAGCATGATCGTCACCGTCACGATCAGCGACAGCAGCACGCCGGCCGCGGCGTAGGCCAGCATCTTCGCCGCCATCAGGCGCAGCCGGTCCGGCGCGGCGAGGATCGTTCCGGTGATCGTGTGGTGGCGCCACTCGCCGGCCATGCCGATCACGCCGAGCAGCATGATGAACAGCCCGGTGAAGTCCGCGGTGAACAGCGTCGCCGCGTCGCCCGGCGCAAACTCGTCGCTCAGCAGCGTCGACAGCACGACGACGAGCAGCGAGAGCGCGAGCGCCGCCCCGACGAGCGCGACGAACGTCCGCGTCGTACGCAGCTTCAGCAGCTCGCCGCGCAGCAGCAGCGTCACGTCGTCGGCTCCCCGGTCAGCGCGAAGAACGCCTGCTCGAGCGAGCGGGCCTGGGCCGCGAGGTGCACCAGGTAGATGCCCGCGTCGCCGGCCACGACACCGACCTGCTCCGGGCTCACGCCGGGGACGAGCAGCCCGTCGCCGAGGGACTGCACGGTGTGCCCCGCGGCTCGCAGCGCGCGCACCAGGCGGTCGTTGTCCTGCGCGCGCACCAGCGTCGAAAGTCCCTCGTCGCCGCCGAGGACCGCCTCCAGCGTGCCCTGGCCGCGCAGCTCCCCGCGCGCGATGACGACGACGTCGTCGACCGACTGCGCGACCTCCGCGAGCAGGTGGCTGGAGATGAGCACGGCGCGCCCGCGCGAGGCCTGCTCGCGTACGACCCCGCGCATCCAGGCGATGCCGGGCGGGTCGAGCCCGTTCGTCGGCTCGTCGAGGATCAGCACCTCGGGATCGCCGAGCAGCGCCGCGGCGATGCCCAAGCGCTGCTTCATGCCCATCGAGAAGCCGCCGGCGCGGCGGTCGGCGGCCTCGGTCAGGCCGACGTCCTCGAGCACGGCATCGACGCGCTCGAACGGGTGGTCGCCGATCACCGCGAGCACGCGCAGGTGGTTGCGCGCCGTGCGGCCCGGATGAAACGACGCGTCCTCGAGCACCGCGCCGACCTGCTCGCTCGGACGCTCGAGCTCCTCGTAGCGCAGGCCGCCGAAGGTGGCGGTGCCCGTGGTCGGGCGGACGAGGCCCAGCAGGGCGCGCAGCGTCGTGCTCTTGCCGGCGCCGTTGGGCCCGAGGAACCCCGTGACGCGCCCGGCTTCGATGTCGAAGCTCAGGTTGTTGACGGCGAGGACGCTGCCGAAGCGCTTGGAGAGGTCGCGTACCTCGACGGGGGCCATTCGGGAGTCATGATGGCGAACTCGCTCTGGGCTCCGACAGCTCGCGCTCCAGCGGCGTGCGAAACCGCGGCGTGACGCGCACGTCGCCGACCCAGTCGCGGACGCGCGCGGCCTCGTCGGCGACGGCCTGCGCGGCCTCGCTGCCGACGTCCTCCAGCAGCCGCACCACGACCTCCCCCGTGTCCTTGCGCTGCGCCCAGCCGCCGACGATCCGCCCGTCGCACCACACCGTCGGCCCGATGTTGCCGCTGCGATCGAAGCAGCTCGCGCGGTGCTCGCCGAGATACCAGGCGCGCTCCTGCCACCCCATCGCCGCCGGGTCGAGCGCCGGCAGCAGCGCGACCCACGGCGCCGGCGCGCCGACGGGCTCGGCGTCCTCGGCGAGCACGAGACCGCTCGCGCCGCTGGCCAGCGCGACCTCGACCGTGTCGAGCTGCGCGAGTGCGCGCTTGACGAGGCCCATCGTCCAGCCCGTCCACCACTTGATGTCGGCAAGCGTGCCCGGCCCGAACGCGTTCAGCCAACGGCGCACGAGCTCAGCGGACGCCGCATCCGTGTCGAGCTCCTCCATCGGCGCGGGCAGCCAGCTCGACGCCGGCGCCCACCGATACAGCGTGCTCGTCCACGACCCCAGCGGGCGGCCGCGCACGATCCGTCCCTCGGCGGCGAGCAGGAAGAGGACCCTCGTCGAGACGCCCTGGATCGACGCGTAGGCCTTGCCCTGCGCGACCGGCGTTCTCGCGCGCAGCGCCGGCACGTCCTCCGTGAGCTCGGCGGCCGTCGCCTCGCCGCGGGCGACGAGCGCGGCGTAGGTCGCCTCCTCGGTCTCGCGCAGCCACCGCGTCCCGTCCGCCGCCACCCCCGACTCCTCGAGCAGCGCGGCGAAGCGCTTGCGCTCGCCCGGCACGAGCGCGCGCGTCGAGGACGCCTGCACGACGCCCGCCAGCACCGTCGGGACGATGAACATCGTGCGCCGCATCCCGAGCAGCCGCACGAGCGTCCGCTGCTCGTAGAGCGCCGCCTCGATCGCGCTGATCGACGGCTCGCGCAGCCGCGCGCGTGCGGACAGGAAGACGCTCGCGGGGTCGGTGGCGTGCAGCGCGACGATCGCGTCGGCGACCTGCTCGACATCCGCGAAGCGGTGCTGCGCGGCGAGGCCGTGGCGCCGCGCCAGCCGCGCGCGGCGCTCGTGGTCGCCGATCGTCCGCACCCTGCGGGCCGCGTCAGCCGAGGTCGATCACGCTGCGGATCCCGTCCTGGGCCTCCATGAGCTCAAAGCCCCGGTTGACCTCGTCCAGCGTGATCCGGTGCGAGAGGAACGCGTCGACGTCGATGTCGCCGTCGAGGTAGCGCTGCACGAGCTGCGGCACCTGGTCGCGGCCCTTGACGCCGCCGAACGACGAGCCGGCGACCCGGCGACCCGTGATCAGCAGCCGCGGGATCACGTCGAGCGTCTCCCCCTTGCCGGCGACGCCGCACATCGTGGCCAGGCCCCAGCCCATGCGCGCGGACTCGACCGCCTGGCGCATGACCGACACCAGGCCGGTCGCCTCGATCGTGTAGTCCGCGCCGAAGCCGCCGGTCATCTCGAGGATCGCCTCGACGATGTCCGGACCACCCACCATGACGTCGGTCGCGCCCTGGTGGCGGGCCATCTCCAGGCGCTCCTGCGAGATGTCGACGCAGACGATCCGCTCGGCGCCCTGCAGGCGACAGCCGGCGACGGCGCCGAGGCCGACCATCCCCGCACCGAACACGACGCACGTCGAGCCGGCCTCGACCTTGGCGGTGTACATCGCCGCGCCGAGACCGGTGGACAGCCCGCAGGCGAACAGGCACGCGCGGTCCAGCGGCGCCTCGCGCGAGACCTTCGCCAGAGCGATCTGCGGCATGACCGTGTACTGCGCGAACGTCGACGTCCCCATAAAGTGACGGATCGGCTCGCCATCGCGGCTCAACCTTGTCGTCCCATCGGGTAGGTACCCGCGCCCTTGCTGATCGCGGATCGCCAGACAGATGTTCGTCTTCGGGCTCTCGCAGTGCACGCACTCGCGGCATTGGGGGGAGAACAGCGTCACGACGTGGTCGCCGATGGCGAGCGAGTCGACGCCCTCGCCGATCGCCTCCACGACGCCGGCGCCCTCGTGGCCGAGCACCGCGGGGGCATAGCCGGACGGGTCGACGCCGGATGCCGTATACATGTCGGTGTGGCACACGCCACACGCCACGAGGCGCACGAGCACCTCGCCCGCCTTGGGCTCCTCCAGGTCGAGCTCCTGCACGACGAGAGGCTGGCCGAACTCCTCGAGAACCGCAGCGCGCATCCGCATGCGGGCAAACCTACCCACTGATCATGGCCTTGGCGTCGACAACCGAGCCGCTGCGCGCCGAGCTCGCCGCAGCGCTGCCGCAGCGGCCCTTCGAGGTGCGCTTCTGGGACGGCAGCTCGCTGCGGTCGACCGACGGCGACGGCGGCCCGGTCTTCGAGGCGCAATCGCCGCGGGCGGTCGCGCACGTGCTGCGCGCGCCAGGCCAGCTCGGCCTGAGCCGTGCCTACGTCTCCGGTGAGCTGGCGGTCGACGACATCGACAAGCTGCTCGACCTGCTGCGCGACTGGACCCCGCCGCCGATCGACGCAGCGCAACGGCGCCGGCTGCTGCTCGCCGCCGTGCGGGCGGCCGGCATCATGCGTCCCCCGCGGCCGCCCGCGGCCGAGCTGCGCCCGCGCGGCACGCGCCACAGCATCGAGCGCGACGCGCGCGCGGTGCGCCACCACTACGACGTCGCCAACGAGTTCTTCGCGCTCTTCCTCGACGCCTCGATGACGTACTCGTGCGCGATCTTCGCGGACCCGTCGCGCGACGGCGAACCGCTCGAGTCCGCCCAGGAGCGCAAGCTCGAGACGATCTGCCGCAAGCTCGCGCTGCGGTCTGGAGAACGCCTGCTCGACGTCGGCTGCGGCTGGGGCAGCTTCGCGATCCATGCCGCGGCGCGCCACGGCGCCGACGTGCTCGGCATCACGCTGTCTTCACCCCAGGCCCGGCTGGCGCGCGAGCGGGCCGCGGCGGCGGGGGTGGCCGACCGCGTCGAGATCCGCGTCGCCGACTACCGCGACCTCGACGGCGAGCGCTTCGACGCGATCGCCAGCATCGGGATGGTCGAGCACGTCGGCGACGCGCGGCTTGACGAGTATGCGGCCGCGCTTGCGCGGTCGCTGGTTCCCGGCGGGCGGCTGCTCAACCACGGCATCGCGCGGCTGCGCCACGGCGCCTCGCAGGAGGCGGGCGCGTTCTCCGAGCGCTACGTCTTCCCGGACGCCGCGCCGATGCACCTTTCGCGCGTGCTGCTGGCGCTCGAGCGCGCGGGCTTCGTCTGCGAGCACGTCGAGGGCTACGCCGAGCACTACGCGCGGACGCTCGAGCACTGGGCCGAGCGCCTGGACAGCAACGCCGCGGAGGCCGAGCGGCTGGCGGGGCCCGAGCGGATGCGCATCTGGCGCCTGTACCTGCGCGCCGCGCGCAGCGGCTTTCAGAGTGGATTCACCTCGATCTACCAGGTGCGCTGCCGACGTCCGTGACCTGCGGCTCCGGCGCATCCGGGCGCTTGTCGAGCGACGAGACGGGCACGACGACGATGTCGTACATCCGCCAGTCGAGGTCGGAGATCCGGCGCGCCGCATCCTCGATCCGCTCGACGAGGTCGTCGTGGTCGCGCGGAATCACGAGCGCCTCGCCGGTGAACACGTGGCCCTCCTCGCGCAGGCGCGCCTGGGCGTCCTGCACCCAGTCCAGGTCGCGCAGCGTCTCCTCGATACGCCCCACGAGCGGATGCGGCTCGGAGCCGTCGTACGTCGCCGGACGCGTGTCGATGACGTCGCGCCCGGCCGCGCGGAGATTCGTCCAGCCGTCGCGCACGATGTCCAGCGAGATCGCGATCGCGGCGACGGCATCGGCCCACCACAGGCCGAAGCCGATGCCGATCACGCCGACTGCGGCGGCGGTGGCGGTCATCCAGTCGGCCTTGTTCATCTTCGCGTCGGCGTAGAGCACCTTGTCGTGCAGCGCGGCGGCCAGCGGCATCTTCGCGTGGCCCAGGAACACCGCCGGGATCGCGCTCCAGGCGAGCGCGGGCAGCATGAGCCAGCCCAGCCAGATCTGCTCGCCGAAGAGCTCGACGACGCCCATCGGCGGATGCTCGGCGGTGACGAGCTTCATCGTCGACTCGATGAGGATGAAGCTGCCGAACAGCAGCAGCGCGACCGCTGACGCCAGGTAGGCGAGCGTCACACCGCGGTGAAAGCCCCACGGGTGCTGCTGGTCGGGCGGCTTGTCGCGAAACCGGGCGGCGATGAGCCAGGCGATCGCCGGGGTGAGGCTGAGCGCGTCCTCGATCATCGCGGCCTTGCCCGCCTGCGACTGGCCGATCGTCAGGTACAGCAGCACCGTGGCCGAGATGAGGTACGCGATCGTCATCCATTCCAGGCGACGCGCCTTGCGGTGCAGCTTGAGCTTGTCGGGCGGAAGCTCGAACGGGGCAGGGATCGTCATGGCTTGCCCTCGCGTTCCAGTAGCGCCCGGATCTCGGCGGTTCGCCGCAGCAGGAAGCGCTCGAGCTCCACAAGCCATGCGTTCTCCCCCAGCGGCGTCGCCATCACGTGGTCCTGCTTGGCCAGCTCGACGCCCGTCGCACGCAGGTTGAGATCGTCAAGCAGCCAGTCGTCGACGGCAACCGCACCGCGCGCGTCGCGCAACTCCTCCACGGCGACCGGCCGGGCATCCGTCATCCGCTCCAGCAGGCCACCGGCCTCACCGCCGCGCTCGAACGCAACGCTGACGTCCTGGAGGTCATCGGGCAACGACGCTCCCGGCGGCGCGCCGACCAACAGCCGCGTCTTCAGGTAGGTCCAGGTCAGCGCCGCCTCCTTCATCCACGGCGTCTTCTTCGTCAGGCCGCCGACGACCAGATCGAGCTGGCCTTCCTTGAGGGCGCCCATCAGCTCCTCCTCGGAGCCTTCGACCCATTCGATCTCGGCGTTCAGGCGGTCCGCGAAGCGCCGGATGAGCTGCGGCTCGACGCCCTGCGGATCATCCGGATCGGCCAGGTCGACCCACGGATCGCTCTCTGTCACACCCACCCGCATCGTGCCGTCGCGCACGATGCCGAGCGTCCCGTCGGGGTCCTGCGGGACCTGGCATCCGGTCAGCGCGGCGACCGCTGCGAGGGCCGCGGTGAGCGCGATCCTCCTGCATCGGCCCCCCATGATGGACGGGCGATACCCGCGCCCCATGGCGCGATAACGCTGGTCAGCCGCCGAGCTGGGCCGGCTCCGCGAGCACGATTGCCACGTGGCGCTGCCCGCCCGCGAGCGGCCGGCGCCACGGCCCGTCCCCGTCGAGCTCGTCGCCGCGATCGAGCAGGAGCGCCGCCAGGCAGCGCGCGTCGT
>DASZDB010000046.1:0-2943 GCA_035942495.1 Solirubrobacteraceae bacterium | reverse complement strand
AGCGTGCGCGAGACGAGCATCGCGCAGGCGATCGCCAGCAGCAGGAAGCCGAGCAGGATGACCGCCGCGAACGTCCGGTTCTCGGAGGCCGCGCCCGCGTCGGCGGTCAACGAGCCCAGCGTGAACACGCGGATTTTCTGGTTGACGAACGCGTTGCGGTCGTCGAACTTCTGCACGCGGTACTCGGTCTCGCCGAGCGTCAGCGTCTTGCCGGCCGCCCGGGTGAGCGCGCGGACGTCGGGCTCGGGGAGCGTGCTGCCGAGCACGCGGGCGCCGTTGGCCACGACGACGCGCAGCCCGGGCCGCTGGTCCTCGTTCGTCAGCGCGCCGAGGCGCTCCGCGTACGTTTGCGCGTCCGTGACCGACAGCGCGAGCTCGCCCAGCTCGCGGCCGCTCGTGGACTGCAGCGGCCGGCCAGAGGGGGCGATCGCCTCGCGGTTGCCGGCGCGCAGCACGACCCGGTCGCCCACCGCGAACACGATCCGCTGGATGCGCCGGCTCGACACGGGCAGCTCGCGTTGGCTGGCGATGATCCGCTCCGCCGCGGCCTGCGCTCGCGCGCGTCCACGCCTTCCGTCCTGCAGCGCGCTTCTGAAGTCCTCCATCGCGGCCGTGCCGCTTCCGCCGGCGACCTCCGCCAGCGCCGCCGCTGCAAGGTCGCGCTGCTCGCCGAAGAGCCGCATCGCGGTGCTGTGCTGCTGGGCGACCGCGGCGTCGGTCTTGCCGCGCTCGCTCTCGTCGATCAGCCGGAACAACAAAAAAGCCACCGCAAGCATCGGAACGATCACGATGAGGACGAAGAACAGCGCCAAGCGGTTGCGAAAGCTCACGTGTGCGCAGCGTATCGGCGCATCAGCGCCGTTCCCCGACCCCTGGATGCACGAGACCGCCGGTACACTGTCCGTTGCCCGGGGCTATAGCTCAGTTGGGAGAGCGCCTGGATCGCACCCAGGAGGCCGGGGGTTCGAGTCCCCCTAGCTCCATTCGCCTCGTTCGCTTCGCGGTGGCAGTGCCGAGGTTCCCCGCGCAGCAGTCACGTGCGCCATCAGCGTCGGATCCCGTCGGCGGCGCCGCGCACGGCGCACCCCGGTTCAGGGTGATGTTCAGGGGCGCCCCCTGATGCCCGGCGGGGGGGCGAGCCGCCAGCCTGAGCGTATGGCGCTCTTTCTCCTTCATCACCAGCACGCCGCGCCTGACTGCGGCGCGGCGTTCGCCGCGTGGCAGGGCTTCGACAGCCCGCTGCCGCGGCACTCCGCTCCCTCCACGTGCCTGGCCGGCGGTCACGAGGTCTGGTGGCGCGTGGAGGCGCCCGATCCACCGGCGGCGCTCGCGCTGCTGCCGCCCTAAGCGATGGGGGAGGGGGCCGAGAGGAAATCGCCCGAAGGGCCGGATCGGCCCCTCCCCCCTCGCCCGTTAGCTCGCGACGCGCACCTCCACGCGCCCGTCGGCGACCCGCGCCTCGTACACGGGCTGCGGGTACGCTGACGGACCGCGCTCGACCGAGCCGTCGTCGAGGCGAAAGCGCGTGCCGTGCCACGGGCAGGAGATGCAGTCGCCCTCGAGCTCACCCTCGTGCAGAGGCCCGCCGCGGTGCGCGCAGCGGTCGGCGAGGGCGTGGATCGTGCCGTTGCGCTTGACGATGACGAGCGGCAGCTCCCCGGCCAAGGCGGCCGTGGGCCGGTCGTCGAGCAGCATGCTCGCGTCGAGCACCGCGGTCCAGTCGCCGGGCTCGGCGTCGAACACCGTCTGGTTGACGCCGACGCCGCGGGCGAACACGAGGTCGCCGCCGAGCCAGCCGCCCGCGCCCATCGCGCCGGCGCCCGCGAGCCCGAACAGGACGCCCTGCGTGTGCGCGCCGCGCCGCCGCGCTGCGTACGACAGTCCGTACATGATCGCCGC
Source organism: Solirubrobacteraceae bacterium (assembly GCA_035942495.1). Taxonomy (GTDB): domain Bacteria; phylum Actinomycetota; class Thermoleophilia; order Solirubrobacterales; family Solirubrobacteraceae; genus CADCVQ01. The sequence continues at coordinate 1,044 of DASZDB010000046.1, read as the reverse complement.
TGTGCCGTTGGAGACCGCGTGCACGATCCCCAGCCGGCGCACCGTGTCGTTGCCGGGCTCGGTGTCGGCCCAGTCCGTCCAGCCGGTGACGAAGGTCGGCGCCGCCGCCGCCAGTCCGACGCCCACGAGCTTCTGCGCCGCCGGACGGCCGGCCTCGCCACCCATGAGGTCGAGGATCGTCGCGCTCGTCCACGAGCCGATCGGCACGTCGGTCAGCAGCGGATGGATCGCGTGTCCGAGCGGCACTCCGCTGAGCACGTCCTTGATGCCGCCGCCGGAGGGCAGGAGGCCGCGGATCTTCTTGGCGATGAGGCTGCCGGGTCCGTCGAGCGCCGCGCTCGCGGCGACGATGCGCTCGCTGAGCGCGTGGGCGCGGGGTCGCTGCGCCATGGTGATACCTCTCAAGCTCGGGGGGACACGAGGCGGCGGGCGCCGCCAGGTGCTCATACCCGCGCGCCGCGCGGCTACTCCAGCGTGTAGGCGACGGCCCGCACGACCGGCGCCGCCAGCGGCTCGGCCTGGCGCACGATCTCGGCGATCGCGAGGCCGGCCAGCACGTCCATGAGGTAGTGCTCGCCGAGGTAGATGACGGCGAACGCGGCTCCCGCGACATAAAGCCAGCCGACGACGCCGTGGGCGACGCCGATCTCCGACAGCGCCATCGCGGTGATCGCGGCCGAGGAGATGTGGTCGGACGGCATCGAGCCCCAGGGGTTGCCCGGCACCTCGTCGTCCTCGTTCGGCGGCGGACGGTTGAGGACCTTGCAGACGAAGGCGCGCACGACGCGGTGGACGTCGCCGTCCATCCGGCCGGCGACCTCCGACGCCCACCACGGCGGGGCGGTCGGCACGAACCAGTAGAACGGTGTCGTCAGGTGATACGACGCGGCGAGCCGCCCGGCGGCGCGCGGGACGTACTGCGGGTGGCGCAGCAGCGTGTATCCGAGCAGCGCGTGGGGCAGAAACCACGAGCCGTAGATCACGCAGACAGCGCCGTCCAAGAGCGAGATGCGGCCGTTCGTCCGCAGTGCGCGCTGCAGGCGC
>DASZDB010000045.1:0-1566 GCA_035942495.1 Solirubrobacteraceae bacterium | reverse complement strand
CGCACCAGGTGCTCATGCACCCGGGCCCGGTCAACCGCGGCGTCGAGCTGTCGGGCGAGGTGGTCGACTCGCCCCAGGCGGTCATCACGATGCAGGTCAAGGCGGGGGTGGTCGTGCGGATGGCGGTGCTCTACGAGGTCCTGGCCGGTGCGCGCGACACGCGCACGGCTGCGCGTCCGACCGAGCCCCAGCTGGCATGAGCATGTACGAGCCGACGCAGAACGGCACCTCCGCCGTCCGTCTCGTCAGCGCGCCCGCGCGCCCCGCCGAGCTGCTGCTGCGAGACGTCCACGCGCTCGATCCCCGCAGCGGCCTCGACGGCCGCCGCGACGTCCTCGTCCGGGGCGGCGAGGTCGCCGAGATCGGGGCCGCGGGCACGATCTCGGTGCCCGGGGGTTGCGAGGTCGTCGAGGGCGAGGGACGCCACCTGTTCCCGGGATTCGTCGACCCGCACGTGCACCTGCGCACGCCCGGCCAGGAGCACAAGGAGGACCTCGAGACCGGCACCCGCTCGGCGGCGGCCGGCGGGTACTGCGCCGTCATCGCGATGCCGAACACGTCGCCGGTCATCGACAGCGCCCCGATCCTCGGCGCGCTGCTGGACGCCGCCGCCCGCGAGGCGCGTGTGCCGGTCGGCTTCATGCCCGCGATCACCCGCGGCCTGCAGGGCACGGAGCTCACCGACATGGCCGAGCTGCGCGCGCTCGGCGCCGCCGGGTTCACCGACGACGGCCGGCCGGTCACCGACGCCGGCGTGTTTCGCCGCGCGCTGCAGTACCAGCGGCTGTGCGGCGGCGTCCTGGCGCTGCACGAGGAGGATCCCTCGCTGTCGGGCCGGGGCGCGATGCACGAGGGCGTCGTCAGCGCGCTGCTCGGCGTCGCGGGCATCCCGAGCGTCAGCGAGTCGACGATGATCGCCCGCGACTGCGCGCTGGCCGGCTACGAGGACGCCCGGATCCACATCCAGCATCTCTCGGCCTGCGAGTCGGTCAAGGTCGTCGCTGAGGCGAAGGCGCGCGGCGTCGCCGTCACCTGCGAGGCGAGCCCGCACCACCTGACGATGACCGACGAGGACGTGCGGACGCTCGACACCCGGCGCAAGATGAACCCGCCGCTTCGCGCGGACGAGGACCGACAGGCGCTCATCGACGGCCTGCGCGACGGCACGATCGACTGCATCGCGACCGATCACGCCCCGCACGCCCGCGACGAGAAGGACTTCCCGATCGAGCAGGCGCCGATGGGGACGACGGGCCTGGAGACCGCATTCGCCGCGGTCTACACCGACCTCGTCCTGCCCGGCACGCTCGCGCTCGCGCTCGTGGTCGAGAAGCTCACGACCGGGCTCGGCCTGCTCGACCTGTTCGTCCCGACGATCGCGGCGGGCGAGCCCGCCAACCTCGTGCTCGTCGACCTCGACGCCGAGTGGGTCGTGGGGGAGAGTGGCTACGAGAGCCGGTCGGAGAACTGCTGCTTCGCCGGCCGCACGCTGCGCGGCCGGGTGCTGCTGACGGTCGCGGCGGGCGCGGTCGCCTACCGCGAGCGCTCGACGCTGCTCAGCCAGGT
>DASZDB010000044.1:0-13807 GCA_035942495.1 Solirubrobacteraceae bacterium | reverse complement strand
TCGTTCACAGCTGCGGTCGCATCACGCAGGTTCGGCGTGCGAGCCGGGAGGTCGAACGCTGGTTCGTCGAGATGCAGTGCGACCCCGGGGGTCGCGGTCACCTCACCTACCGTGGACCGCGCCGGCGTTGAATGGGCCGAGCCGGAAAATGAGCTGGCCTTTGGACAGGAGAGCCTGATCTACTCGATCCACTGGAACCTGTGACCTACGAACCTCCTTGAACCCGTTGGCGGCGTCAGCCGTGGATCGTGATCACGTCGGCGCTGTCATAGCCCCTCATCGGCTTCGCCGTCTTCACCGATCCCCGCGCGCCTGCGTAGGCGCCGCTGCCGCCGACGATCGGAACCTCGCCGCTGTTGTCGTCGAACCGGGCTGCGCCCGCGGCGACGATCTGGCCGTCGCCAAACTTGTACGTCACTGTGCACAGCATCGTCAGCCGCGGGAAGGCTGCCGTCGGGCCGACGCTTGTGCAATCGGTGTACAGCGTGCCGATCCGTCGCTTGTCGCTATCGAAGACCGACTGACGGGTGATCAGACGGTCGCCCGCGCTCACGCTTTGGCGCTTCGCCTTCGGCGCGACGTCGTCCTGGACAACCGCCTGGACCTTCTCCTGCACGGTGATCACGGTGGCCCCTGGCGCCTGTGCGGTCGTGAGCGCCGGCACCGCGACCCCCGCCGTCAGTGACACGACGACGGCCGCGCCGATGGCGATGAGGTGGCAGGGTTTGCGCAGCATGGTTCTCCTTTGGTTGTGTGTCGTCGTGCCGCAGCGGTGAGCGGGCTCAGGGTTGGCGCATCCCGCGGCGCGCTGACCGTCAAGTCCGCGGCGGGTCTACGGCCGGCCCGCCGTGCCCGCTGAGATGGCTGCGGCGATGCGGCTTTCGTCGGGGCTGGCGATCGGCCGGGGTGCGGGGGCGCCGATCGTGGCGGCGATCGCGCTCTCGCTCGGGCCAGCGCTCAGACGCGAGCCGACCGAAGCCGCAACCGCGCTCTCGCTCGGTCCGCCATCGGAGCGCACCGCAGGCTGATGAGAAACGACCGACGGGGGCGCGCTGAAGTCAGACCCGCTGAGTGTGAACAGCAACACTACGGCGACCACGGCAGCGGCGGCGGCGAGCCCAGGCACTCCGAACAGGACCGGCGCGCGACGGACGCGCAACGGGCTGCTGATGCGTGCGGGGGAATGATTGGTCTGCGACATGACTACCTCCTTATTGACGAAAACGGCTGTCGGCGCCCGTGACGCTCCTACGGGCGGTTCGGGCGCCAGCCCGTGACCATGGGTCACAGTCGCGGGCGGGTAGGTCGGGGCGAAGCCTGCTCGCCCCCTCGCCTACGGTTCGGTAACGCGTCGGCAACGGCCTGTTGCCGGTCCGTAGCGTGCGCCGCGCTAGCAGCTGTGGATCAGGCCGTCGGCGCTCGGGATCGCGCGTAGCCGACCCCAACCGCGGCCATGACCCCGATCAGCGCCAGTGCCGGGATGCTGCCCCTGCATTGGGAAGTGCGCTTCATGGTGTCTCCTGTGTGTTGAGTGTCGCCGGCGCTGAGCAGCGGCTTCTGAGCAGCTCGGCGATGCTGCATTGGTCATCACTGCGAAGGTGATGGCCGTCTGCCGGCGCTTCGTGCGTTGAGATCGCCGCTGAGATGCGCTGCAACGCGATGCCGGCGCGGGCGAAGGCGTCGCGGACGAGCCGTTCGGACGTTGCCTGCACGACACACAGCACGTATTCGTCGCCGGGAACGATGGTGGAGCTCACAATCGCGACGTGCTCGCCCTCGAGCTGCATCACGCTGATGGTGTGGCGCACGTTTGCGGCCAAGAGCGTGAGCGCGTCGACGCGCAACCCGGGCCGGTAGAGCTCGACCAGGTAGGTCGCTGTCGCGTCGCCGATCGCTGGTTCTGCCATGCCGGCGACGCTACGTGCGCGCAGCGACGTCCCGCATCGGTCATCTCCACATCAATTGGGCGCTCTTGCCGTCGCTAGGAGGGTGTGTCGCGCGAGCGTTCGGCGATCGTGACGCCGAGCTCGGCGCGTGAGCGGATGCCCAGCTTGCGATACGCGCGCGCGAGGTTCGCCTCGACGGTCCGTGCGCTGATGAACAGCTGTGCCGCGATCTCGCGGTTCGTCAACCCTTGCGCGGCGAGCTGGGCGACGCGCTGCTCGTTCTCGGTCAGTTCGGCGGGTGCTCGGCGGACGCCGATGCGCGCGAGTTCGCCGCGCGCCTTGTCAGTCCAGCGCGGTGCGCCGAGCCTGTCGAAGAGCTCCACCGCGCGCTGCAGCGATTCGCGTGCCAGGCGCCGTTGGCCTGTACGCCGCTGTGCCTGCCCGAGCGCCAGCAGCGTGCGTGCCAGCTCGAACGGCATCGGGAGGCGCTGATGCTCGACGAGCGCCTGCTCGGCGGCACTGCGAGCGCCCTGTGGATCGCCGGTTGCTGCGAGCAGGATCGCTCGGCAGCGCGCCGACAGCGCGAGCGCCCAGGGGCGATCAAACGCGCGCCCCCAGGCGGCGAGAGCATCGGTATGTCGCGCGGCAACATCGTGCTCGCCCGTTGCGATCAGTGCCTCGATCGCATCGGGCAGCGACATCGCGATCGTCCACTCGTACACGCCGAGCTGCTCGATCACGCCGGCCACGGGAGCAAGCGCGTTCGCGGCTGTCGGTGCGTCATCCTCAGACAAGGCGAGGACGGCCTGCGCCCAGCGCGATTGGCTGACGCCGTGCGGCCACCCGATCCGCTCGGAGACCGCCAGCGCCTCCGCCGCATCGCTGCGGGAGCTGGCGGCGTCGGCGCGCACCGCGCGCGCCATCGCGCGGACGCTGAGCGCAAACGCGTAGAAGATGTCCTGACCGTTGAGCGCCGCGACCCGCAGCGCCTCGTCTGCATCGCACTCGGCGAGCTCAAGCTCGCCGGCGAGGTACGCCGTCGCGGCGCAGTGCACAAGCACGAACGCCAGGTCGCTCTCCTCGCCACGGCCGCTGACCTGCTCACGCAGGGCCGCGAGCAGTTCGCGTGCCTCATCGATCCGTCCGATGCCCTCATAGACCTGCGCGACGTTCAGCGACGGACGCAGCTGAAACGGCACCTCGCGATCGGGATCCTCCAGTGCCAGCGCCCGCGCCAGCGCCTGCTCATCCACGCCGCGGCCAAACATCAGGCTCGCGAGCGCGCGCAACGCCACCGCCTCCGCCAGCACCGCGGTCTCGGCCGCCTGCTCGGCGAGCTCGACCGCCCGGCCGAGATGACGTTCGGCGCCCACGGCATCGACGAGGGCGATCGCGATCAGCCCCAGGCTGGTCTGCAGCCGCGCGGCCAGCGCGACGTCGTCCCCGACACAGGCGATCGCCTGCTCGAGCAGCTCGATTGCCGCCTGCGGACGCTCGGCCGCACGGATCTCGGCCAGCAGATGCAACGCGCCGCCCCGAAGCCGCGCGCGATCGCAGCCTGCGATCAGCTCCTGCGCCCACGCAGCGGCGCGGTCGCGGTCGCCCGCCTTGAGGTAGTGCCCTGCCGCACGCAAGCAGCGCTCCCAATACGCAGCGGACGTCTGCTCGGGCGTGCGCTGCGCCGCCAGATGGGCAAGCTCCCCCGCGACCTCCGGCGCACCGCGCCGATACGCGCGATCGGCACCGCGATCGAGCACCGCCGCCACACGCTCATCGGGACCGTCTGACGCCAGCGCGAGATGCCGCGCCTGCTCTTCAACATCCGTGACCTGTTCTGCCAGCGCGCGATGCAGCCGCCTGCGACGCTCGTCGGATGCCTTGGCGTAGACGGCGCTCGCAAACAACGGGTGAGCAAACTCGACTCCCGCATCCGCGCCGACCCGTACGATCCCCGCTCCGACGGCAGGCTCCAGCCGCTCACGGTCAAGCAGCCCCAACACCGGCGCGGCCAGCGCACTCGCGCGCAACAGCTCCTCGCGCGTCTCCTGCGGCAGGCGCCGAATTCGCCGCGTGACGAGCTCGTCGACGTCCGCCGAAACCGGAAACAGCTCACCGGCCTCAAGCGCTCCCGCATCCACAGCACGCACGAGCTCCAGCGCGAAGAACGGATTTCCGCGCGATGCCCGCTCGATGCTCGCCAGCAGCGGCCGCGTCAACGGCCCGCGCACCTGCCCCTTGAGCACCTCATACAACGCCGCGACGCTCAGCGGACCAAGCTCCAACCGGCTGACGTGCTCGGCCGAAACCGCCGCGAGCAACCCGACCTCGCCGGCACGCTGATCAGGGCGAAGCGTCGCCAGCACCGCCACCGGATGGCTCTCCAGACGCCGCAGCGCGAACTCCAACGCCCGCGCGCTCGGCCGATCCAGCCACTGCACGTCATCCAGCGCGACCAAGACCGGCGCGCGCGCCGCCAGCCCCGACAACAGCGACACAAGCGCCGTACCGATCGCACGCGCATCGGCAGCAGCCCCCTCGGCGTCCGTGCGCAGCAGCGCGACCTCCAGCGCGCGCCGCTGCGGACCCGGCAACACACCAAACGCCGACGACTCCACCGACCCCAGGACATCGCCCAACGCCGCAAACGACAGCCGCGACTCCGCCTGCGCGGCGCGACAAGCCAAAACGCGAAAGCCGGCGGCAGCACCACGCGCAAGACCCTCGCGCCACAACGTCGTCTTGCCGATCCCCGCCTCGCCCTCGATCACGACGACCCGCAGGCCCTCGCGCGCCGCCGTGAGCACCGCTTCGAGCGCCGCGAGCTCAGCCCCGCGACCGACCACATCGGCCATCCAGCGAGTCTCGCACAACACCAACCACAAAGGTGACTAATGGCACGAGCACCGCGACGAATCGCGCCTCACCGTGAGAGTCGCGGGCGCCGCGCTGCGCATCCTGTTGTGGGCCGGGCATCGTCCGGTAGAGGTTCCTCTCTGCGAAAGCAGCAGTCGTTATCTGCCGCGCCGCGAAGGGCCGTGCCGGCGCATCTGGATGCGTCCTTCTCGGCGGCGGTAATCACGCATTCCGACGATGATCAGCACGGGGATGACTGCTGCTAGGCCTATGCCAATTGCAAAATTGGCGGTCCTATCCGAGGCGTCAAGAACGGCAAGCGCAAACGGTATGAGCAGCACTAGGGCGGCCAATCCCGAGACAACCGATCGTCGCTCCGCGGGCGTCATGTCACCGGAGGCATGACGCCATCCGCGCCAGAGGGCGTAGTAGAACGTGCCCAAGAGGGCCACGGCGATGATCGCGACCACGAGCATCACGGCTACGTCCATGGCCTACAGACAATCACGGCGCGGCGCGAGCCGCGCCGGCGTTCAGTAGCCGCTCCTGCATAAGCGGTAGCGCCGGCTCGCCATCAGCGCGTACCGGTAGAGGTTCCCTTCAGAAGCCGGTCAGTCGTATGCGTCGCCGAGACCGAGATCGTCGCCGGCCCAGAACGGCTCGCCGGAACTCTCCGCGAGTCGCGCCAAGAAGTCGGTGAAGCTCAGCGCGACGACGGGCATCGAGCCCGCCACGCCGAACCGATCCCAGAATCCGTCGTAGACACGTCCGAGGCGCCGCGGATCCAGATCGATCACGGCTCGCAACGCGGTGCTTGAGTCATCGTCCTCGGCGATCACGAACCAGTGAGCTGACCGATCATCGTCGTAACGCTTCCCAAGAATTGCTTCTTGCGCTGGCACCACCCGCGCGCCGACCGCGACGTCCGCATGCGTCACGACTCCGCCGCAACGCCCCAGAAACCGAGCCAGGTCGCGCGGAGCGGCCGCTAGCGGCGGCTCCCCGCCACGCTTCAAGACCTGCCAGCCCCGAGCTCGCTCAGCGAAAGCCAAGAACTCATCGACCGTCACCGGTGGGACTGTACGCGCGCGGCGCGGTCGCCCGGTTAGAGGTTCGCCGCGGGCGCGGCACACCCACCGGGTCAGCTCGCGCCGCGCTCTGCGCAGCTGCGGCACGCGTTCGGCGCCGCCGAGTCGAATAGCTCCGAGGCGATCCAGCTCACTTCGGCAATCTTTCGGCCGCACGCTGTCGTGTCCGCTCCATCGAGCCGACTGTGCACCTCGCCAAGAATGGGCTTCGGGGGCCGGGTCGCCTGGGCGGCCGGGACCTTCTCGACCGTGACAACGAGCGTGGGGAAGTGCGCGAGCGTCTTTTCCATCTCGCGGCTTGTTCGGGCGGCTCTGGCTTTGGTCCGGACGAATACCGGCGCGTACTCGCGCTTGTCGCCGCCCACAGTCCACGTCGCCTGCACTCGCCAGCGGTGTGCCATCGGGCGAAGCCTCCCACTGAGCAACGCCGTCTGCTTTAGGCAAAGGAGCAGTCCCGCGGGCTGCCCCATCCGAGCGTACCGGTAGAGGTTCGGTTGTGGGACCCGAAGGGACAGCCGTCAGGCTGGCTGGACGACTCGTCGCGGCAGCACGCGTCCGGATGCAGGCGGCTGATCGCCGCGGAGCACGTCGGGATCAAGATCGATGTCGCCGGGCCAGACGATGGTTCCGAACTCGCGGTCGATGCTGACGGCCTCAAAGACGTCGCGGTCGTCGTGGATCGAGGCGAATACGCCGCCGGCCTGCAGCAGCCCACCGAGATCAACCTCGTGTACCGCGCCGTCAGCAAAGGCCAGGCGAAGCCAGTGCCCCGCGAGCGGCTCAACGTGGGTGACGGTTGTACGCGATGAACTCATGGCAGCGGCGCGATCGGCGCAGGCTGCTCGGGCACCTGCGCGCGCTCCCAGTTGGCTATCAGCTCATCGCGATGCATCGACGCCCATTCTCGCACCATCCGCAACGCGCGATCGGGCAAACCCCCGCGCAGAATCCCGCTCGTCGCGATCACAATCACCGCCTCCTCCCCCGCGTAGACGGCGTGGAAGTGCGGCGGCGCGTGATCAGCGAAGTACATCCGGATCACGATCCCGTAGAAACGACTGATCGTCGGCACACCCAGAGCATCGCGACGTCAACGGACGTGCACCCCGCGCTTCGCCAGTCGAGGCGTTGGCTCTGCCGCCCTATGGCATCGAGGTTCCCGGACGTGGAGCGCTCGGGGGCTTGCTGCGCTGACCGTCGCGTTCGATGACTCGGTACACGGTGGAGCGTCCGACGCCGAAGAGGTCGCTGAGTTCGGCTGTGCTGTGCTCGCCGGCGCGGTGCAGCATGACCAGATGCTCTTCCTGGCGCGGGTTGAGCTTCGGCGGCCGACCACGTAGATGCCCTTTGGCCTTGGCGATGCGCATCCCCTCCTTGGTGCTCAGCCGGATGAGGTCAGACTCGGATTCGGCGACCATCGCCAGCACGTTGAACAGCAGCCGCCCCACCGGGTCGCTGGGGTCGTGCACCGAACCGCTGATACTGAGCTCGACCTCGCGCGTCGTGAGGTCTTCGAGGATGTCGCGCGCGTCGGGCAGCGATCGTGCGAGACGATCGAGCTTCGTGACGACCAGGGTGTCTCCGCTGCGACACGCCGCCAGCGCCTCGCGCAGCCCCGGGCGCTGGCGATTGGTGCCGGTCAGGCCGTGATCGACGTAGGTACGCGTGAGCGGTACGCCCAGCGCTGCCAGCGCATCGCGCTGCGCAGTGAGGTCTGATCCTGGGTTGAGACACGGGCGTAGCCGACCAACAGCGCGGACATGAACTCCTCCTTCAGACGAGCCCCGGCCCCGCCGGAGCGAACATCCAAAGCATCCACAGCCAACACGCAAGGCGCTTACGCGCACGCCATCGAGATCAACCGTCTCGCGCCCGCCGACGTCCCGCTGGAGGACCCGTAATGGGAGGCCTGGGTTGACGGGCACGCGACGGCTGATGCGCAAGCGGCTGGGACGAAGTTAGGTATCGGCCCACCCAACTTGGGGAGTTCTCCCGATGTGCGGCGGCTGGGGCGATCGTAGTTTCGATCTGACCAATCCTCAGCTGTCTCTCGAAGGAGATGCACCATGTCGGAGGCCACGCATCCTCAGCTTTCCCTTCCTCGCCACGTGCGCGCGCGGCGCGCGGCCGCGGTCGCGGCGTCGTCGCTTGCGGTCTTTGCGGTGGTGCTCACGTTCGCGTTCGGCGACGCGCGGCAGAATGACGCTGTCAGCAGCAGCGGGCTGGCGGCGCAGTCGAGTCTGCGCAGCGACGGAGGCCCGGAGGAAGCCGGGGTCGCAGCGGCTGTCGGGGCACGTCCGGCACCGGCGCCGGATGAGAGTCGTATCGCGTCGTCGATCGCGGTTCGCTGATCCCTCGCGTGACGGCAGCGAGCCGCTGCGCCTCCTGTTGTCGGCGCGATGGCGGCTTTGCCGCTCAGGGCAGCTTCGGGAGCTGCGGGGCGGCTCGGCGGGCCATGGGCTTGCATGTCCCGTCACGGGCGTGCACGATGGCTCGGGGGCGATGCCGATTGCGAGGGACAGATCGGTCGTGAGGCGCGCTGACTGCGGTGATCTGCTTGAGCGCTCCGCGCAGCTGTCGGTCGTCAGCGACTGCTTCGAGGCCGTCTGCGGGGGCGGGGGCGGGCGGCTGGTCCTCGTAGGTGGCGAGGCGGGCGCCGGAAAAACGGCGTTGCTGCGGCAGTGGTGCGAGGAGTCGCGCGGTCGGGCCCGGATCGTGTGGGGGACGTGCGATCCGTTGCTGACGCCCGGGCCGTTGGGGCCGCTGTTCGACGTTGCGGAGGTGACGGGGGGTGAGTTGGGCGAGCTCGTGATGGGCGGCGCTCAACCGCGTGAGGTGGCGGGGGCACTGATCCGGGAGCTCGGCGTGCGCACGCCGCCGGTTCTCGTGCTCGAGGATCTTCATTGGGCCGACGAGGCGACGCTAGACGTGCTGAGGCTGCTCGGGCGCAGACTGCACCCGGTTCGCTGCCTCGTGCTCGCCAGCTACCGCGACGATCAGCTTGAGCGCACGAACCCGCTGCGCCTGGTGCTCGGCGAGCTCGCCAGCGAACGGACGGTCTTGCGTCTTGAGGTCGGCTGTCTCTCCGAGGTTGCCGTGGCTGAGCTGTGCGGATCGCGCACGATCGACGCCGCTGAGCTTCACCGCCGAACGGGCGGCAACCCGTTCTTCGTCACGGAGGTCCTTGCGACCGAGGCTCAGGAGATCCCCGCCACGGTACGAGACGCGGTGCTGGCGCGGGCCGAGCGCCTGAGCAACGCCGCGCGGGCCGTCTTGGAGGCCGTCGCGATAACTCCCCCGCAGGCCGAGGTGTGGTTGCTGGAGGCGCTCGCCGGCAAGGACGTCAAGCGTCTCGAAGAGTGTCTGGCATCGGGGATGCTGACCTCGCTGGCCGCCGGTGTTGCGTTTCGGCATGACCTAGCAAGGGTCGCGCTGGAGGAGGCGCTGGCACCCGACCGGCGCGTCACGCTGCACCGGCTGGCCCTCAAAGCGCTCAGTCATCCGCCCAGCGGCGCGGTGGATCTCGCGCGCCTGGCGCATCACGCCGATGGCGCGGCAGATGCGCAGGCGGTGCTGCGATTCGCACCGGCGGCGGGCGATCGTGCCGCGTCACTTGGCGCGCATCGCGAGGCCGCCGCGCAGTATGCGCGGGCGCTCAGGTTCGCCGCCGGCGTGTCGGTACAGCAGCGTGCGGAGCTGCTGGAGCGACGTGCCGAGGAGTGCATCGTGACCGATCAGTCGGCCGAAGCGATTGCTGCGGCGGAACGCGCCCTGGAGTGCCGCAGGAGCGTCGGCGACAGGCGCCAGGAGGGCGAGCTGCTTCGTCGCCTGTCGGTCTTCTTGTGGTGTCCTGGCCGCGTCGCCGAGTCTGACCGAGCCGGCGCGGAGGCCATCAGCGTCCTCGAAGAGTTCGCGCCCGGACGCGAGCTGGCGATGGCCTATAGCGACGCTTCGGGGCGCTGCTTGGACGCCGAAGACGCACAAGGTGTCGTTGACTGGGGAACGCGCGCGATCGCGCTGGCGGAGCGCTTGGGAGAGGTCGAGCCGGTGGTCCGTGCGCTGATCTACATCGGTGCCGGCGAGCTGCTGGAGGGCCAATCGCGCGGGCTCGAGAAGCTGGAGCGCAGCGTGGAGCTCGCCGAAGCGGCTGGCATCGAGGATCGCGTGGCCAGCGCGTATCTGAATATCGTGCGGGCAGCAACGCGTACTCGGGCGCATCGGCTTGCGCACCAGTACGTGTCCGTTGGTCTTGCGTACTGCGGTGAGCGCGGCCTGGATCTACACCGACGCTATCTGCTTGCCTACCGCGCTCGTCTCGAACTTGACGAAGGCCGCTGGGCAGATGCGGCCGATTCAGCGAGGCTGGTCTTGCGCGAGCCGAGTGAGTCGGTGCTGTTGCGAATCCTCCCGCTCGTGGTGCAGGCGCTCGTGCGAGCTCGGCGCGGCGATCCTGACGTGTGGACGCTGCTCGACGAGGCGGTGATGCTGGCCGGCCGCACCGAACAACTGCCCGGTATAGCGGCGGTGGCGGCCGCCCGCGCGGAAGCCGCGTGGCTCAAAGGCGATCACGCTGCGGTCGCGAACGAGACGGAGGTTGCGCTCGAGCTCGCGCTGCGACGCGGGTCGTCGTGGCTGGTCGGGGAGCTCGCATGCTGGCGCCGCCGCGCCGGAATTTGCGAAGCAGCCCCTGCGGCGGCCGCCGACCCGTGGGCGGCGCAGCTCGCCGGAGCGCATGAGCGCGCGGCGAAGCTGTGGAGCGAGCTTGGCTGTCCGTACGAAGCGGCGCTCGCCCTCGCAGACGCCGACGACGACCGGGCGCTTCGCCATGCGCTCGATGACCTGCAGATGCTCGATGCCGCGCCCGCGGCGGCAATCGTCGCCCGACGCCTACGCCAGCGCGGAGCGCGCGCGCTGCCGCGCGGGCCACGCGCGACGACACAGCGCAATCCCGCCGGGCTTTCGGCGCGTGAGCTCGAGGTTCTCACGCTACTGGCCGGCGGCCTGCGTAACGCCGACATCGGGCGGCGCCTGTTCATCAGCGAAAAGACCGCGGGCCATCACGTCTCGGCGATCCTGCGCAAGCTTGCCGTCGGCAACCGCGCCGAGGCGGTCGTAGCGGCCGCCAGGCTCGGGATCACCGCACCAACCCCGTAGAGGTCCGGGTGCCGCGGCCGTGGCGGCTCAGGTGTGCGGATCCGGCCGTCGTGCAGCCTCAAGATAGGGAGTTGTCCCGATTTATCCGGCCCGGCAGACGCTTAGCGTGCCCGGCAGGCACACCATCGAGAGGAGATTCACGATGAAGCTGTACGCGATCCTCAGGCGCAGCGGCTGGCATTCAGGTGAGGAGCTCGGCGAGGCCGCGGGGCGCTCCACACGCGTCGGGGACGACGACATGCCCGACGACGTGCGCTGGATTCGCAGCTACGTGCTCGACGAGGGCCGCGGCACCCTCGGCACCGTGTGCATCTACGAAGCCACCAGCCCCGAAGCCATCCGCAAGCACGCCGCTCTCGCCGACCTGCCAATCGACGAGATCGTCGCAGTCGCCGACACCGTGATCATGCGGCCCGACCCGCAGCCCGCGCAGCCCACGAGGTAAGCCAGGCGGCCTCGTCGGCCGACGGATCGACCGCAGGCCGACTCCTGCATCACGCCGCCAGCGTCACACGCGCGGTCACACACTCGCAGACCATCGTCGTCTTGACGACGGCGGCTCGTCCCAACGACACAGGAGCAGAACCAGATGACCGCTGGATCCCCGATTCCGCGACCTTCCGACGCGCCCCAGTTCCCTACCACCGAGGGCCAACACCATGAAGATAAAGACCCCCACGATCCTCGCCACCGCCCTGACCGTCGCCGCGCTCGGCGCGCCCGGGGTCGCGTCGGCGGCACCGGCCGGACCCGGCCAGCTCTGCTGCTCCGGATTTTACTGCGGCAGCTCCGGCAACCACAACGAGGTCCTCGTCGGCCGCAGCTTGGCCGGGGACTTGGCGGTTGAGGGCAACTTCGTTGTAGATCCAGTCGCGGAAGCCGGTGTTTCACTGCGCCTCCGGCGCGAGCTCCGTATAGCAATGGGACCAATTTCGGAGCGGCCCAGCACAAGCAGCCACTGACCTACACGGTCACGGCGCGGTACGAAGAGTTATCTACCACCCGCCGGCGCCCGGGCGTCCAGCAGCCGTTCGGCAGCTGAACGCCGCGCCAGCCTTGGGCGGAGCTACGCCGCGGCCTCCCTCAACAAGAACGCCGACAAGGTCGCGCGCCGCCTGCTTGGGCGGGGCGGGCGATGCTCGTGGGCGCCGCGGCGCGCGGGACCCTCGGGCGTGCTTGACCCAGCCACTGTCCGCGAGTCGAGCACACCTTGTAGGCGGGCACCAGCCAGCGCGGAACGCGCTCGCCCATCGGCCGATCTTCGGGAACGAGTGGCGACCTCGTCCTGATGTAGCCCCGAAGCATCGCCGAGCGGTGTCCGGTTGAGGTTCGCCTGTGGGACGGCGCGCTGACAGCGACCGAACATCCGTTGACGCGCATCAACAGCGCGCGGTACGTCGGGTACTTGGACCGCATGCGCTACCCGACCTACGGCAGATACAGCTACGCCCCGGCGTACCGATCGGGGATCGCTGTCGCGATTTACGTCGTGCTCGGCATCCTCGTAGCCGTCGCGAACGGCTACTTCGATCACCTGTCCACCTTCGGGCGGCTGATCTCGGCACTTCTGGCGGTTCTGCTCTGGCCACTGCTGCTGCTCGGGCTCGACATCCGTATTCGCTAGCCGTTCGGCTGGTCTGAACGGCGTGCGCCCAGGGCCGCAACGTTCCTCCAAGCCGGTTAGCTGCGACGCCCGACCGCCGAAGCCGAGAAGGCGCCAACCGGCACGTCAACGAAGGGATGACATGAGCGACATAGATACACGAAAGACAGGAGGCAGCCAGACGGTGAGCTTTGCCACCGTGCGGCTGGAGTCTTGCAACCTCACGACCGAGCAGTTGATCGATCTGCTCGTCATGGCTGCTCGCGACGGTGCTGACGTCGACCTCCACATCGAAGACCACGGCGTCTGCCTGACCCGGAGCTTCAGCTGAGCTACCGACGTCCCGCGAGCGTCGTATGGCTAGGCCAAGGCGCGAGCGATCGCCCAAGAACGAGGCGTCCCGGCAGCCGTTCCGTTGCGCGACGCTCCTGTTTCGCTGAGGGACCGGCTTGCGCCTTGGGACCGCGGTCCACGGTTCCCGCAGTTGCGGAAGCGGGCGGTGTTGTCACAGCGCGGCGGCGGCGCGCACGCGTCCCCCTGACGTGTTCAGATAGCCATTCGCCAGTGGGACGAGGCGGCCTCGCGCGGCGGCCCGCTGAGGGACCGGCTCCTGGCTTCCCGCGCAGCTCAACGACGCTGCTCGATACAGGCGAAAGGAGCAGTCACACCTCCTTTCCCGTAGACCGAGGTGGACCAGGCACGAAGTCCACCGCTTCGAGGACGAAAACTGAGCGACAGCAGAGGCTCCCGCCTAGGCCATTGCTCGACGACAGCGTGACCTGGATCTGCCGGCCCGGGGCCGAAGCCGTCCGTCTCCAATGCCTCGACCTCTTCGAACTCCAGCGTGGTCAGGGTGTGGTTGACCCAGTTGACCCGACCATCTGCCCGTAGTCCGTCTCCGGCGAAGCGCATCCTCTGCTCACGCAGAGGGACACTCCTATCGTTGCGCCAGCATCACACGCGGCGTCATGCTCGGGCGCGGAGGGTTGCTGGCCCCGCACCCGGTTTGGGGTGCTGACTGCGTGGTACTCCAAGTAGTGCTCAGCAGCTGTGAGCACCATTGGTTGGTGCGGGAGCCGGGCGGTCCGGTCAGGATCGTTCGGAGCCTGCGCCGCCAGCGCGCCGGCGGTTGTGGATCGCCCACGCAGTCGCGCCACGGAGCTGTCGCGCTTGTGGCTCCAGCCCTGCGTCGTAGCTACGACTGCCGATCAGACATCCCTAGG
>DASZDB010000043.1:0-7004 GCA_035942495.1 Solirubrobacteraceae bacterium | reverse complement strand
CCCACGGTCCGATCCGCCCACCGGCGTCTACCCCGGCGCCGCGATCCGCGAGGAGCGTCGTGAGCCCGCCGTCGCAGCGCCGCCGCCCGAGTCGCGCGCGCGCAAGCGCTGGCCCTGGATCCTGCTCGGTGCGCTCGCGCTGCTCGGGCTCATCCTGCTGCTCGTGTCGGTCCTCTCCCCGAACCGCGTGACGGTGCCGAACGTCGTCGGCGCCTCGATCTCGACCGCCACCAACCGGCTGCAGAACGAGGGTTTCGAGGTCGAGACGGTCCGCGACAACTCCGACAAGCCGCGCAACACCGTCATCGGTCAGAACCCGCCGGGCGGCGCGGCCGCGGACGAGGGCTCGCTCGTACGGATCACCGTTTCGGAGGGCCCGCCGCTGGTCACCGTGCCCGACGTCGTCGGCAAGGGCCGGCTGGAGGCGCGCAGGACGCTGACGAATGCGGGCTTCGAGGTGCGCGAGACGAGGACGGCCTCGGCCACCGTCGCGATCAACCGGGTGATCTCCCAGAGCCCCGACGGCGACTCGGTCAACCAGGCCGGCCGCGTCGTGACCATCGAGGTCTCCTCGGGACCCGACAGCGTCTCCGTGCCCAACGTCGTCGGCAAGACCACCGAGCAGGCGCGGTCGGCGCTCGACGCCTTCAGGGTCACGGTCGAGGAGCGAGAGGACGACGAGGCCGAGCCGGGCACGGTGATCGCCCAGGATCCCGCCCGCGGTCAGCTCGCTCGCGGCGGCACCGTCCGGCTGACGGTCGCGGTCGAGCCGAAGCAGATCTCGGTGCCCGACGTCGTCGGGCGCTCCCAGAACAGCGCGACCCAGACGCTGTCTCGCAGGGGCTTCGAGGTCGTCGTCGAGGACGTGGACGTGGACTCGCCCGACGAGGACAACCGCGTGCAGGAGCAGTCGCCGACGCCCGAGGGCGGCAGGGTCGACCGCGGCTCCACGATCACGATCACCGTGGGGCGCTTCGAGCCCGCGCTCGACCCAGAGCCCGACCCCCGGCCGACGACCCCCACTCCTCCGACGACGACGACCACACCGGCGCCATAGCTCGATGCGCGTCTCGGTGCTGTCCGGCGGGCGCTCATCCGAGCACGACGTCTCGCTCGCGAGCGGGGCGAGCGTCGCCGCGGGCCTGCGCGCCGGCGGCCATGACGTCCTGGAGGTGCGCCTCGAGCGAGACGGCACGTGGCAGCACGACGGCGACGAGCTCGCGCTGACGCCGGGGCGCGGACTGCTCGGGACCGATGTCGCGTTTCCGGTGCTGCACGGGCCCTTCGGCGAGGACGGGACGGTTCAGGGGCTGCTCGAGCTGCTCGACGTGCCGTACGTGGGCTCGGGCGTGCTGGCCTCGGCGGTCTGCCTGGACAAGGTCGTCGCGAAGGAGCTCATGGCGCGGGCGGGCATCGCGCAGGTCGCGTACGCGGGGGTCCGCGTCGCGCGCTGGGAGGCCGACCGCGACGCCGTGCTCGACGACCTCGCCGACCTCGGTCTGCCGGTCTTCGTCAAGCCGGCGCGCCTGGGCTCGTCGGTCGGGATCGTCAAGGTCGTGGCCGAGCAGGCGCTCGGCGGAGCGCTGGACACGGCGTTCGCCCACGACCCCTGCGTCATCGTCGAGGCGATGAGCGCGGGCACCGAGGTCGAGTGCTCGGTGCTGGGCTCGACGCGCGAGGCGCAGGCCTCCGAGCCGGGCGAGATCGTCATCGAGGCCGACTGGTACGACTTCGCCGCCAAGTACGAGCCCGGTGGGATGCAGCTGCGGGTGCCGGCCGAGATCTCGGCCACGGCGCGCGAGGAGCTGCGCGCGACGGCCGTGGCGGCGTTTGCGCACTTCGGCTGCTCGGGCCTCGCCCGCGCGGACTTCTTCGTCGAAGGCGAACGCGTGCTGCTCAACGAGCTCAACACGATGCCCGGCTTCACCCCGACGAGCGTGTACGCGAAGCTCTGGGAGGCGACCGGGCTGGGCTACGCCGAGCTTGTCGAGCGCCTCTGCACGCTGGCGATCGAGCGCCACGCCGACGAGCGCTCCTACCGCTTCTAGCACCCCTCAGCGGTACAGGAGGATCTCGGAGATCTGGACGGACTCCTGCTGCGGCGGCAGCTTCGTGATCCAGACGAGGTAGCGGCCGTAGCGGTTGCCGGCGGTATCGAGATCGACCTGCTCACGCCCGCCGACATCGACGGTCTCGGAGCTGACCCGCGTCCAGCCGGCCGGCGGCGCGGTCTGGGGAAGGCCGTCGTCGGCGACCCACACCGATGCCTCGAAGCCGGGGGTGGGGGTGCGGATCTGCAGCCGCTTCGCCGCGACGCCGCCGCCCGGCGAGGCGTCGATGATGACGCCGACGCCGTCCTTGCCGAGCTGGCGCGTCTCGTAGGACTCGGTCGACCAGGTCGTCGCGGGATCGCCGTCGACGAGCGCGCTCGTCTCGCGCGGGTGCTCGCCGTCGCCGCCGATCGGATCGAAGTCCGACGCGGCCCGCTGGCCGAGCCTGACCGTGTCGAGGCCCTGCACGGGCGGAGCGACGTTCTCGCGCTTGCCCGTGCCGCGCTCCGTGCGGGTGCTGAGGTAGCCGAGCACGGCGGTGGTCGCGAGCACGGCCGCGAGCAGCCCGCCGAGCAGCGTCTTCGTCGAGCTGCGAACGCGCAGCGGCACGCGCTTCTGAGCCGACGGCGGCAGGCTGCGCAGCACGGTCGTCGCCTCGCCGGTCACGTGTCCGGTGCGGGCCGTCTCGGTGGCGAGCACGTCCTCGAGGTCGGCGATCATCGACTGTGCGTCGGGATAGCGGTGGTCGAGGTCCTTGGCGGTCGCGCGGTCGAGCACGGCGGCAAGGGCCGCGGACACCTCGGGGCGGCGCGTCTGCACGTCGGGCAGGTCCTCGCGCACGTGCTTCATCGCGACGGCAATCTGGTTCTCGCCCTTGAAGGGGACGTCGCCGGTGAGCATCTCGAAGAGCACGATCCCGAGCGAGTAGAGGTCGGTCTGGCCGTTGACCGCGCGGCCGAGCGCCTGCTCGGGCGAGACGTAATCCGTCGTGCCGAGCACGCGGCCGTCGGCGGTGAGCCCCTCCTGGTGCAGCGTGCGGGCGATGCCGAAGTCCGTCACCTTCGCCGCGCCCTCCTCGTCGATCAGGACGTTCTGCGGCTTGACGTCGCGGTGGACGATCTGGCGCTCGTGGGCGGTGCCGAGCGCGCGGGCGATCTCGATCGCGTAGGCAATCGACTCACCGATCGACAGCCGCGTGTTGCGCCGGATGCGCTGCTTGAGCGTCTCGCCCTCGACGTACTCGAAGACGATGTACGGCGTCGGATGGTCCGGATCGCCCTCCTCGCCCGCGTCGATGACGCCGACGATGTGCGGGTGGTTGAGCTGCGCCACCGCGCGGGCCTCGCGGCGGAAGCGCTCGAGCTGGTCGGAGTCGCCGGCGATCTCGCGGTGCATGAGCTTGATCGCCACCTGGCGCTCGAGCACCGTGTCGAAGGCCCGGTACACCGTCGACATGCCGCCGATCCCGACCTGTGCGTCGAGGCGGTAGCGATGTGAGAGCAGTGTGCCGACCGGTGAAGCCATCGTCCTATTGTGCAGTCGCGCGCGGGCGACGCACGTCAGCTCCTACCCGGATTGGTCATCGGCATGGGATGTTGCGCGCTCGAGGCCGTCGGCCGCACTGCGGACGGACGCACAACCGCGGTCAGGAGCGCTCGATCTGCCCGGCGCGCTCGGTCACGGCGCCGATTCGCGCGGTGCCCGGATGATGCGCCGAAAGCACGGCGACAGCCGCCTCGGCGTCGTCGTCACCGACCACCGCCACGAACCCGCATCCCATGTTGAAGACCTCCCACATCTCGGCGTCCTCGACGTCGCCGCAGCGGGCGATCAGACCGAAGACGGGCGGCACCGGCAGCGGAGTGTCGATCCGGAAGCCGACGCCGTCGTTGAGGCGCAGGAGGTTGTCCAGCCCGCCGCCGGTGATGTGCGCAAGGCCGTGTACGCGGTCGCGGGCGCCACAGGAGAGCAGCTCGAGGATCGCGCGCACGTAGATGACCGTCGGCTCGAGCAGCGCGTCTGCGATGGACGCGCCCGCCAGCTCCGGCGGTGTGTCATCCAGGGCGAGGCCGCCCTGCTCGAGCAGCGCGTGGCGTGCGAGCGTGTAGCCGTTGGAGTGCAGGCCGCTGGAGGGCAGCCCGATGACCGCGTCCCCGGGCGTCAGCGCATCGCCCGTGATCAGCCCGTCCGGCGCGACCGTGCCGAACGCCGCGCCGCAGAGGTCGAAGCCGTGCGGGGTCGGGTGGCCGCGGATGAGCTCGGGCAGCACCGCGAGCTCGCCGCCGGGGATCTCGATGCCGGCGCTCTCGGCCCCGGCCTTCAGGCCCTGCGCGATCTGCGCCAGCGCGCCCGGGTCGGGCTGCTCGACGGCGAGGTAGTCGAGCATCGCGATCGGCTCCGCGCCGACGCAGATGAGGTCGTTGACGTTCATCGCGATGCAGTCGATGCCGACCGTGTTCAGCCGCCCGGTCTGCTCGGCGACGACGAGCTTGGACCCGACGCCGTCGGTGCACAGCGCGATCGCCAGGTCGTCGGAGACCCGCAGCACACTGGCGTAGTGGCCCGAGCGCAGCAGCGAGCGGCTCGGTCGCCCCGGCTCGATCGTGCGCAGCACGTCGACGAGCGCGCGCACGCCGGCGTCACTCGACGCGATCGATACTCCGGCGGCGGCGTAGGCGTCCTCGGGCACGGATGCGAACCTAGCGCAGCCTCCGGGCGAGGCGCGGGCGCTCCTGGGCCGCACCTCGGTGGCGCCGCGCCGGCATGGCGAGTTTGGGGCGGATAGCGCCCCAAACGTGCCATCGTCGGGCTGGAGGCGCGCTCGCGACGCGGGGTGTGTCGAATAACTCGCGCATACCGAGGCTTATTCGACCCACCCCCCGGCGCGGCGCAGGTGGGCGCGGACCGCGCGCTCGCGCATGCCGTGCGCGCCACGACGCACGCTGAGCTGATCGATCCAGGCGCCGGCGTCGCGCATGCCGTGGCGTATCCCGTGCGCGCACGCGGGTGCGTGACGGGTGGTGCCGTCGGGCGCCGGGTAGGTCCGCCGGCGACGTCCCGTCCAGCACGAGAGGAGATCCATGGGCTTCGACCAGTACCACGAGCCACCCGAGGAGCTGAGCCCCGAGGCGCGGACGTTCGCGCGGATGGTCGTATCCCTGCAGGAGGAGGCGGAGGCGATCAGCTGGTATGACCAGCGCATCGCCGTGGAGACCGACGACCAGGCGCGCGCGATCATGCAGAACGCGCAGCAGGAGGAGTTCAAGCACTTCGCGATGGACCTCGAGTTCCTCCTACGCCGCACGCCGAAGTGGAAGGCGGCGATGGAGAAGGTGCTGTTCACCGAGGGCGACATCGTCGAGCTCGGCGAGGAGGCCGAGGAGGCGGCCGACGAGGCGCCCGAGGACTGAGCTGGCGGCCGGCTGGCGGCGGCAGGGTGTGTCGGTTCGGCCTCGCCGGGCGAGGTCAATCCGACTCACCCCGCGCGCAGGCGCGACGCGATCAGCCCCGCCAGCCCCACGCGGTACAGCGCGTAGGGCACCAGCGAGCGGTCGCGCTCGACCTGCCGGATGATCCGCACGGACAGCAGCGTCGTCGCGAACGAAGCGACGATCCCGGCGCCGAACGCCCGAGCGGTGCCGGCCGGCAGGCCGGGCCGGGCCAGCCGCGTGCCCTTCAACGCCGTCGCGCCGAGGATGATCGGCAGGGCGCAATGGCGGGAGAGGACGCTGGCGTCCTCTCGCGCGAAGCCGCGGGCACGGGCGGCGGCGAGCGTCGCGCCGTTGCGCGAGACGCCGGGCATGAGTGCACAGGCCTGGGCGAGCCCGAGGCAGAGCGCGTCGACCGCACCGGCCTCCTCGCGCCTCCGCGTATCCCGGCCCCTGGCATCGGCGGCGGCCATCGCCAGCGAGCCGGCGACGAGCCCGGCGGCGACCGTCCCCGGCGTACCGAGGCGCTGCTCGATCGGTCGCTCGAGCGCGTAGCCGACGATCGCCGGCGGCAGGAAGCTCAGGAGGACGAGCTGCACGCGGCGGCGGTCCAGCGAGCGTGCGGCCTCGCCGACCTCGTCGCGCAGCCCGACGAGCAGTGCCGCCGCGGTGCCCGCGTGCAGCGCCACCTCGAAGGCCTTGCGCAGCTCGCCGTCGAGGCGGCTGTACGGCCAGCCGCACAGCCACGGCACGACCGCGACGTGGCCCGAGGACGAGATCGGCAAGAGCTCCGCCGGGCCGTGCAGCAGGCCGAGCGCGAGCGCGTCGCGCGTGCGCAGCCGCTCGGCGTCAGGGCCTGCTGGCATCGGCCGCCGGCTCGGCCGGACCCGGCCTCCCCGGCTCGGCCGGTCCGACGTCGGCATCGCCGCCACCGCCGCGCCGCCACTTCACGAACAGGTAGATCGCGCCGACGATGATGCACACGGCGACGAAGTAGTCGAAGTAGTGCAGCGAGTCCTTCCAGTCCGTCCAGTTCTCGCCGACCTGCATGCCGATGAACGTCAGCATGAAGACCCACGGCAGGCAGCCGAGGAACGTCAGCACCGAGAAGCGGATGAACGGCATCTTCGCCACGCCGGCCGGCAAGGAGATGAACGTGCGCACGATCGGCAGCATGCGGGTGAAGAAGACGGTCGCGTCGCCGTGCTTCTCGAACCAGCGGTCTGCGACCTTCAGGTGGTGTGGCTTGATGAAGACCTTGTGGCCGTGCTTCTCGATGAGGTCGACGCGGCCGTAGTAGCCGACGCCGTAGGCGACCCACGAGCCGACGAGGTTCGCGACGGACCCGACGAGCGTCACCGCGATGAGGCTGTACTCGCCCTCGGAGACGTTGAAGCCGGCGAACAGCATCGTCGCCTCGCTCGGGATCGGGATGCACGCGCTCTCGAGCAGCATGAGGATGAAGACGCCCGTCAGGCCGAGGTCGGCGACCACGTTGGTCGCGAACTCGACGATCGGGTCCGTC
>DASZDB010000042.1:0-1810 GCA_035942495.1 Solirubrobacteraceae bacterium | reverse complement strand
CGCGCGAGGAGGTCGTCGACATCATCACGCGGCTGAACGAGCGCCCCGACATCAGCGGGATCCTGCTGCAGCTGCCGGTGCCCGAGCACCTCGCCGGGGTCGAGCTGACCGGGATGATCGACCCGCGCAAGGACGTCGACGGGCTGACCGCCGTCAGCGCCGGCCTGCTCGCGCTCGGGCGCGAGGGGCTGCGACCGTGCACGCCGTCGGGCGTCATGCATCTGCTCGCCGAGGCGGGGACCGAGCTGGAGGGCGCCGAGGCCGTCGTGATCGGGCGCTCGAACCTGTGCGGCAAGCCGATGGCGCAGCTGCTGCTCGGCGCCAACGCGACCGTCACGATGTGCCACTCGCGCACCCGCGACCTCCCCGCGGTCTGCCGCCGTGCCGACGTGCTGATCGCGGCCGTCGGCCGCGCGCGGATGGTCAAGGCCGGCTGGGTCAAACCCGGCGCGACGGTCATCGACGTCGGCATGAACCGCACCGACGACGGCCTGGCGGGCGACGTGGACTTCGACGCCGTCAAGGCGGTGGCCGGCGCGATCACGCCGGTGCCCGGCGGCGTCGGCCCGATGACGATCGCGTTTCTGCTGCGCAACACGCTGCAGGCCGCGCGGATGCAGCGCAGCGGCGTGGCGGTCGGCTGATGGACCCGCGCCGGCTGCGCAGCGGGGAGCTTGTCACCGCGGCGGGCGCCATCGGCCTGGCCGTCGTGCTGTTCGCCGACTGGTTCGGCGGGCTGTCGGGCTGGTCGACGCTGACCGTCGGCCGCGTCCTGCTCGTGCTGACGATCCTGCTCGCGTTGACGCTCGTCGTCGTCACCCTCCGCGCCCGCGCGGTTTCGATGGCGCTGTCGGCCGCGGTCGTGACCGTCGGCGTCGGCGCGCTCGCGCTGCTGTACCTGCTCTACCGCGTTGGGATCGACGAGCCGGGCCGCAACGCGCTCGTCAGCATCGACGCCGGCGCGTACCTCGGCCTGCTGTGCCTGCTGCCATCCTCGCCGTCGCGTGGCGCACGATGAGCGACGAGCGCAAGGACAGCGCGATCTCGCTGCGCCAGACCGAGCGAGTTCTCGCCGTCCGCGGCCCGGCGCGCGAGGCGCCGCCGGCGCCCGATCGCGTGCGCGGCGAGCCGCGGTCCTGACGCAGCGGCGGTCGGTCAGACCTCCGCGGCGCCCCGCGCGCTGCGCTGCGGATCCCAGTCGCGCACGGTCCGTGTAGGCGTGACATCGCCTCGCAGCCGCGGATCGGCGACCGGCGCTGCGGCCGCGAGCTTCATCGGGATCACGCCCGCCCAGACGTCGAGTCCGTAGTCCTCCTCGTCGTCGACGGGCGGGCCGGTACGGACCTTGGCCGATGCCTCGTCGAGCGACAGCGCGAGCGCACGTGTTCCCTTGAGCTCTTGATGGGTGGGCGCGCGGACCTCGTCCCAGCGGCCGGGCGCGACGTGCTCGCTGAACGCGCGCAGCGCCGCCAGCAGCTCGTCCGGCTCGGTGACCGGTCGCGCCGGCCCCAGCAGCACGACCGATCGGTAGTTCATCGAGTGGTGAAACGCCGAGCGGGCCAGGACGACGCCGTCGAGCAGCGTCACCGTCAGGCAGGCCGGCGCCCCCGCGGAGAGGGTGCGCAGCGCCCGGCTCGCCGTCGAGCCGTGCACGTAGACGGTGTCGCCGTCGCGCGCGTGCAGCGTCGGGATCACGTACGGCTGGCCTTCGACCGCGAAGCCGAGGTGGGCGACGAGGCCCTCGTCGAGGATCGCGTCGATCGTCGCGCGCTCGTAGTCGGCGCGCGACGGCGCGCGGCGAACGCGGACG
>DASZDB010000041.1:0-7440 GCA_035942495.1 Solirubrobacteraceae bacterium | reverse complement strand
GCCCGCATTGACCGCGCGCGGCGGCAAGGCCGTCCGGCTGTATTCCGACCTGCTGTTGCACGACATGGGCAGAGCGCTCGACGACAGGGTGGTGCAGGGATCGGCCGCCGGGGCCGACTGGCGCACCACCCCGCTGTGGGGACTCGGCGACAGAGCCCGCTTCCTGCACGACGGCCGGGCCCGCAGCATCGAGGCCGCGACCTCCGGCCTCGCGTAAGATGTACTTCTCAGGCGGCCAGATTATACGGCAACCTGAGTAAGTAGGTCAGGCAGATGCCCGATCCCAGCTCCTCGCTTCCGACGAACGCGCTGCTGCGCACCGCCTACAACGCGCTCTCAGCGCGCATCTATGCCGGCGTCAAGGCCGGCCGAGACTTCGACGACCTGCGACCCGCCCACGGCAACGCCATGGAGCAACTCGAGCTCGAAGACGGCTTGCGCCTGACCGAGATGGCCGCCCGCGCCGGGATCACCGTCCAATCGATGGGCGAGCTCGTCGACGACCTCGAAGCCAAGGGCTACCTCCAACGCCGTCCCGACCCCCACGACCGCCGCGCCAAACGGATCCACCTCACCGACCGAGGACGCAACAACGCACGAATCGCAAAACAAGCCGTCGCCGACGCCGAAAACCACCTCACAGCACTCCTCGGAAACCAGCACTACCAGCAACTGCGACGCGCCCTGCAGCAGATCATCGCCGGCGACACCCATGACGACGAGCGACGCGGCACCGCGCCGTGATGCCTCCACCCGATCTCCCCGCTGAGCTCGTTCAGGCGGCGCCGTACGCGCCGCCGACGTACGCGTACGCGTCGGCCGCGACCTGTCGCCACGCCTGAGGATCGTCGTCCAGCATCTCGATCCATTCCCGCATCGAGCGCTTGCCCATCGTGAGGGGGGCCGCGCGGCCGGCTTCGCTCAGCTCCTGACAGCGCGCCGCCGGAAGCTTGACCACCAGCCGGCGCCGGACGAGCATCGCGAAGATCCGGCCGTTGACCCTGATCCCGGGCGATCCGCCGAAGCCGGTGCCCGCCTCCACGTCTGGCTCGGCGAGAAACTCGCCCGCCAGCGTCTCGAACGCGGTCTGCGGATCCCACACCGCCATGGCCGAGCCATATCCGCGCCGCACCGCTTGCATGCATGGGCCCGGGGCTGCTGAGCGATCGCTCGACGCCCGCGCGCGGCAGACCGTCGACTCCTGCCCGGTACGATCGGTCGATGCCCGACCAGCTGCACTTCACGCCCTCCGAAGAGGCCAACGCGCTCATCGCGAGCGACCCGATGGCGCTGCTCGTCGGCTTCGTGCTCGACCAGCAGGTCACGGTGCAGAAGGCGTTCTCGGGGCCGCTTGCGCTGCGCGAGCGTCTCGGGTCGCTCGACGCCGCCACGCTCGCCGACGCCGACCTCGAGACGGTCTTTCGCGAGCGGCCCGCGATCCACCGCTTCCCTGGCGCGATGGCCCAGCGCGTGCACGACCTCGCCGGCCACATCCGCGACACCTACGACGGCGATGCCGCCCGCGTCTGGACCGACGCCGCCGACGCGAGCGAGCTGCGGGCGAACCTCGCGGCGCTGCCCGGCTTCGGGGAGATGAAGATCAAAGCGCTCGGCGGCGTGCTCGCCAAGCGCTTCGGGATCGAGGCGGCGCAGGAGCTCGTGCCGTGGCATCCGACGCTCGGCGACGTCGACTCCCCGCAGGCCCTCGCCGACTACCAGGCGGCCAAGCGCGTCCACAAGAAGACGTGGGCAGGCAAGGCGTAGGCCGCGCGGCTACAGGCGCCGCCTGATCGCCCGCGCGTACGTCGCCTGGCCCCGCGCCGTCGGGTGAAACGAGGCGAACGCGGGACGGGTCGCGCCGAGGATCCGCGGCGAGGACGCGCAGACGCCGCCGCCCTCGAAGGCCTCGCGGACGTCGACGAAGCGAAAGCCGCGGTGGCGGGCGACCTCCGCTGCGATCGTGCGCACGAGCAGGTTCGCGCCCTCGTTGAGGCGACGCTGTTCGGCGTCGTCGATCCTGCCGACGCCGCCGCACCACGGCCGGCGGGCGAACAGCCGCGGGTAACCGGCGACGATGACCGTCGCGTCCGGCGCGCGTTCGCGGATCGCCGCGTAGACGCGGCGCAGGCGGGCCGGCAGGGCGCTGCGGACGAAGCGCTCCGCCGCATCGACGCGTGCGTCGCACGCCCGCGGCGAGCCGAACAGGCAGCGCTCGAGGACATCGGCGAAGCCGGCGTCGTTGCCGCCGATCGTGATCGTGACGAGCCGCGTGTCGCTCGGAAACGACTCGAGCTGGCCGTCGAGCACGTCGTCGGTGCGCGCGCCGCCGCAGGCGCGAAACGACGTCACGGGGCGGCCCAGGCCGAACGGGTAGGCGCGCCGGCTGCGTAGGCACGCGCCGGACTCGCCGATGTAGCTCCCGGCGCCCACGCCCGAGGAGTACGAGTCGCCCAGCGCGACGAAGGCGCCCGGTGCGGATGCCGGGGCCGCGCTCGCGCCGGCGTCCGACTCCGAGGAGGAACGCAGCGTCGTCACAGCCACCGCGCCAGCGGCCAGAAGCAGCACGCCGACGGCAAGCGCGAGCGCGGGCCCGCGCCGGCGAGCTGAGGAGAAGCGACGCACGGAGCGCCGGGGTTACCCGGCCCGGCAAGCGTTCACCCACGGGGAGGGGACGAGCGGCGGGCGCCGAAACTTCCGGCCAGATCCCGTGTCCCGGTATCCGACATCAAGGCTGAACCGCCCTCGCGCCAATGCGACGGCGGCCGGGGGAACCACCTGCGCCGATCCTGGCGCACGGGGCAAGTCGCCGGACCGTTCGGTGTAGCGCATTTCCAGCGCGAGCCCAACGTGTTCGTGTGGCGCGGTTGTTGGCGCCCTGTCGGCTCGCCTCGGAAGCCTGTGGAGAAGCGGAGGGACCGCGGTGGGACACCGACTTGGGCTGCGCGCGTGCGCGGCCGGCTTTGCCATGGCCGCGGCCATGGCGACGACCCCGGCGGCGGCTGACGCCGCCTTTGGCGATCGCGTGCTGCGCCAGGGTGACAACGGCCGCGAGGTGCGCGTCCTGCAGCGCTGGCTGACGCTGACGGGCTTCACGACGAGCGTCGACGGTAACTTCGGCCGGCGCACGCGGGTCGCGGTGCGTCGCTACGAGCGCGCCAACGGGCTGCGCGTCAACGGCTGGGTGTCGCGCGAGCAGGCCAAGGGGCTGCGGGCGCGTGCCCATGCCGTGCGCGCGGCCGGCGGCGGCAGCGCGCCCGCAGCGGCGGCCGCCGTGCCGCAGCACGGTGGCACAGCGCCCGCGCCGCTCGTCACGCCAACGCCGAACGCCGCCATCGCGCCCGACGGGCTGACCGCGATGGTCCCGGCCGGCGCGCCGCAGCAGGTGCACGACGCGATCGTCGCCGCGAACCGGATCGTCGGCAAGCCCTACCGCTGGGGCGGCGGCCACGCGCGCGTCGAGGACGACGGCTACGACTGCTCGGGCACCGTCTCCTATGCGCTCATGGGCGGCGGGCTGCTGGGCGGCCCGATGGACTCGACGGGTCTCAAGCGCTTCGGCGACGCGGGGCCGGGCACCTGGATCACGGTGTACGCCAACGCCGACCACACGTACGCGGTGATCGCCGGCCTGCGGCTGGACACATCGGGCACCGGCGGCAAGGGCCCGCGCTGGCACGCCGGCGGGCGCTCGCGCACAGGCTTCGTCGCGCGTCACCCGGCGGGCCTGTAGATCACGTCGCGGCGCACCCCGATGAGACATATGCGCGTTGATCGCACCCGGGCGGGGGAGGATCCCGCGTGAGATGCGCCGGCTGTTCGCACCCTCCCGTCCCGCCCCGCCGGCGCTCGCGCTGCTCGCGCTCGCGGCACTCTGCGTCCTCGTCGCCGGCTTTCAGCACGGGCGCCTGTTTCATCGCGGCTACGCCGAGGTCGAGATCATCGGGCTGCTGTTCTTCATGAACGCGATCGGCTCGACCGTCGTCGTGCTGACCCTCATCTTCGGGCGCATCTGGCTGTTCGTCCTCGGCGCACTGTCGATCTGCGTGCCGTCGCTCGTCTCGATCGCGATCTCGCACTCGTCGGGCCTTTTTGGCTTCCGCGAGGGCGGCTATGACGGCGACGCGCTGGTCATCGTGGTCGCGGAGGTGGCGGCGGTCCTGTTCGCGCTGGTCGGCGGCGCGACGGCGGCCATGACACTGCGACAGCGGGCGGGCGCATGAGGCTCGCCCTCGCGGCGCTCGTCGTGCTGGTCATGGCGTTCGCGATCAGCGGCGTCGGCATGGGCGAGGCGCCGGCCGAGCGTCAGGCCGCGCCCGCCGCCGATGCCGTCGCAGCGGCGAAGCAGCGCATCGACGCCGGCGGCGCCACCACCGCGCGCGGCCGCGCGCTCTTCGCAGACGAAGGCTGCGACCGCTGCCATTCGATCGCCGCCGCCGGCGCCAACGGCCGGCTCGGCCCGCGCCTGGACACGATCGACGATGACGCCGAGGACGTCGCCGAGGCGATCGTCGAGCCGCGCGAGGACATCGTCGACGGCTTCCCGGAGCGGCTCATGCCAGACGACTACGGCGAGCGGCTGAGCGACGCGCAGGTCGCCGCGCTCGCGGTGTTCGTGGCGACCGCCGCCGGAAGCGAGGCAGAGCGTGAAGACGAGGACGAGTCGGGCAGGAGCCGCGGCCGCGGTCGCGGCGACAGCTCCGGCCGCGGCCGCGGCGGCGACGAGGGCTGAGCGCGGGCGGCGCGCGCGCCGTCAGCGGCGCGCGATCGTCCGCTCAGCCGGAGCTTCGCTGACGTCCTGCTGCGGCGGGCCCGCCGGGGTCGGGCGGGTCAGCTCGCGAACCGGTCGCGGCGGCGGCCGCAGCCGACCGCGGCGGGCGCGTTCACGCGTCCGCGGCTGTGGGCGAGTCGGTGTCATGGGATGTGGACTCGGGGCGCCGTTCGATCGGCCATGGGGTGATGATCGCCGATCACGGACCCGCGCTCATCCGACGGTCGTCACAAATCTGGCGGCGGCGGCTGGCCGCGATGACGGCGCTGCTCGCCACGCGGCGACGAGCGCGGCGCACAACGCTCAAGTCGCGGCCTCGCGCATCCGATGAGAGAGCATGCTCCACCCGCCCGCGCGCCTCCTGCGCCTCGTGTTCATCGCCCTGCTCGCCCTGGCGGGCCTTTTCGGCTCGCATCCCGCGCAGGCCGCCGCCGCCCCGTTCAGCCTGGGGTCCCTGCTCAAGCCCAAGCCGGCGGCACCCGTCATCGCACCGGTCGCCGAGCCGGTCTCCGCCGATCCTGCCGGGCCCGCGCGCGGCACGATGATCCTCGTGCACGCCGGTGGCTGGGCCGGTCACGACGCGCACGCGCAGAAGCTGCTCATGGACCGTCCCGGCTACCTGCTGCTCGCCCGCGGATGGCGCGTCGTCTCGATCGACTACGAGGAGGGCACCGCCGGCCTGCAGGACGTCCTCAACGCCGCCGGCAACGAGCTGGCGCGCAAGAGCGCCGACGGGCCGGTCTGCATCTACGGCGAGTCGTCCGGAGCGCACCTCGCGCTGGTCGCCGCCCAGCGGTTGCGCGCGATCGACTGCGTCGTCGGCCTCGGCACGCCGACCGACTTCCCGCTCTACGAGGCTGAGGCGACCGCGAGCCTCGACGACCGGCTGAAGCTCGTGCTCAGCCAGATCAAGCGCTTCTTTGGCGAGACCGTCGACACGCTGGCGCAGTGGAACCCGCTCTCGCTCGCACCCGCGATCCGCTCCGACGTGCTGCTCGTCCAGGAGTCCGACGACCAGGTCGTCTCCGGCGAGCACGGCGCGCGCTTCCGCGCCGCCCGCCCGACCACCCAGACCGTCACCCTGGAGGCCGGCGGTTCGCCGTTCGTCCACGGCACCGTCTCCGACGCCGGCCGCGCGCAGTACGAGTCGTCGATCGGCGCGTTCGTCGACCGCGCCGTCGCCGCCCACCGCGCCGAGCGCAGCGGCGCGCGCACCGGCTGCTCGGGCACGGCACGCTCGGTGGCCGAGATCGGTCTCGGCGGCCTGGCCGGCCGGCTGCGCTGCCTCGCGCTCAAGGACGCGACCGCCCGCGGCGCGGGCTCGCGCAGCTGGCAGCGCACCGACGTCAAGCTTCGCGGCGAGGTCAACGCCGCCCGGATCTGGGCCTCGCTGCGCGCGTCGCAGAGCGGCCGCCGCGCCCTCGCCGCCACCGCGAAGCGGCGCGCGAAGGTCAGCGTCCGCGCGGGCGACCGCTCGCGTGTCGTCCTGCGCGCCACGCGCTGACGCGCGCCGCTGCAGGGGAAACCGGTCATGCCTGAGCACGTCTGCCGTGAGGCTGCGGCTACCCGGCGCGCCTGATCCGGAACTGCACGACCTGCGCGCCGCCCTCGGGCGGCGTCCCGATCAGGCGGTACAGGCCGGCGCGGCGGCCCAGCCGCTTCGCCGTCAGCTTCAGCGTGTTCTTCCCGGCCGCGGCGGCGACGGTGCCCATCGCGCGAGCGGCGCCGTAGCGCCCGCGACCCAGCGAGCGGCGCAGGGCGAACGTCACCCGCGTCGCGCGGGTCGCGGTGTACGTGAAGCGCGCGGCGCGCCCGACGCGCACAGAGCGCGCCGCGCGCTCGAGCGAGCCGAGGACGGGCGCGGGCTCGGGCCGCGGCGCGGCGAGGACGCGCAGGACCGAGCGCGCCATGCTCGCCTCGCCCATCGCGTTGGGGTGCACGGGGAACGCCGGCATCGTCGGCACCACACCCTCGAACCAGCGCGTCGGCGGCAGCGTGCATACGTCGTGGCCGATGCTCTCGGTGTACGTGTCGACGAACTCCACGCCGTTGGCGGCGGCCTGCTCGGCGATCATCGTGTTCGTCCGGCGCAGCATCTCGTCCAGGTAGGCCATGTCGTCGTCGGAGAGCGGCACGAGCGGATAGCAGCCCTTGCCATTCGTCGGGGCGACCGCCGGATAGCCGACGATCAGCACGCGCGCCTGCGGCGAGCGCTCGCGGATGCCCTGCAGCGTGGCGGCGATCTTCGGCGCCGTCGCCGCGATCTGGTCGACGAGCCGGTCGCCGCCGCCGGGCTTGGCGAAGTTCGCGCGACACGCGGTGCCGGTGGGCGCCAGCAGCCCGAGCTGGAGGCACTCGGTGGCGGCTCCCACGAGGCCGACGTCGTTGCCGCCGATCCCGACCGTCACCAGCGTGGCGTCGCGCGACAGCGCGTCGAACTGCGGGATGTGGTAGCCGCCGAAGACGCTCTGCGGCTCGGTCATGTGCTCCGTCGTGGCGTACGAGCAGCTCTCGTCGCGAAACACCATCGCGCCGATCGCCGCCCTGACGACCGACGGGTAGTTGTGGTCCGAGCGTCCGCAGCCGATCGGCGTGCCGTACTGCATGGGGACGAACGGCGCCGCGGTGAAGGAGTCGCCGAGCGCGACGTAGCGATCGCGATCGGCGGCCTG
>DASZDB010000040.1:0-9797 GCA_035942495.1 Solirubrobacteraceae bacterium | reverse complement strand
AGAGCTCTTCATCTCGACGGAGAGGAGCATGGGCGTCGCGCTCGGCCGCCGCGCGGTCGGCTTCATCCCGTACGTCGAGAACGTCGCCAACTGGCTGCCGATCCCCTACCACTTCGTGATGAAGCGCGGCGAGGAGATCCTTGGCGAGAACCGCCGCCAGATCGGCAAGTTCCGCGACATCTACACGATCGACATGAGCGCCGATGCCGCGCGCACGATCGACCGCCGTCTCGTGCTCGCCCTGGCCGTCGGCCAGGACGCCCTGCAGGCGCGCTAGGTTCTGCGGCATGGATAACGCACGTTCACAGGCCTATGGCCGCGTCGTGAAGACCCTCGAGCATGTCGGCGACGTCAAGTTGACCGCCGACGAGGCGCAGATCATCCGCACCGCCGCCGACGCGTTGTTCTTCGACGGAGACGGCTACGACGAGCTCGCCGCCGTCGAGGACCTCGTGCAGCAACTCGTCGACAGCGACCGCTGGACGGCCGAGAGCGGTCACCGCCTGGTCGACGACGTCGCTGCCTGCGGGCCGTCCGCCGGCGTTCGCTGATTCGAGGCCGCTACTCGCCCAGCGCGGCGGGCAGCTCGTGGCGCGAGCGGACTTCGAGCTTGCGGTAGGCGTTGCCGAGGTGCCACTCGACGGCCTTGCGCGTCACGAACAGCGCTTCGGCGATCTGCCGGTTGGACAGTCCGTCGATCGCGAGCGCGACGACGCGGCGCTCGCTCGGGCTGAGCGCGTCGGCGCCGCGCCGCGCGGCGCGCTGCATCCGCGAGCCCGCCACCTCGAGCTCCTCGAGCACGCGCTCCTCGAGCGGCTGCGCCCCGCAGGAACGGGCGAGCTCGAGCGCGTCGCCGAGCACGCGCCCCGCATCCGTGCGCCGGCGCGCGCGCCGCAGGACCGTCCCGAGCGCGAGCTGGGCGCGACAAAGCTCCAGCCGTGCCTCCGACGCGGCCATGAGCGCGACGGCCTCCTCCAGCAGCGCGATCTGTCGCTCGATCTCGCCGTGCCCGTCGGCGTGGGCCACCGCCCGCAGCGCGACGCTGATCGCGCGCGGCGCGCCGAAGGCACGGGCGAGCGCAAGCTCCTCGCGGGCGAGCGAGCGCGCCTCGTCTGAACGGTCGAGGGTCACGAGCGCCGGTACGCACGCCGATCGCCACGCGGCGCCGCAGGCCGGGTTGGCGATCGCCGAGACGACGTCGCGCCATGCGCCGAAGTGCACCAGCGCATCGGCGTCGCGCCGCTGCGCCAGCGCCAGCCTCCCGAGCGCCTCGTGCCATGGCGCCAGCAGCGCCGATCCGTCATACGCGGCCGCGTTCAGGCGGCCGGCCGTCGCGCTCGCGGCGGCGAGCTCGCCGCGATCGACGAGCAGGCCGACAACGGCGCCGTAGGCGCACGGCAGCAGGTGGCGCCAGCCGTAGCGCTCCGCGTCGAGCGCCTGCTCGGCGTCGGTCAGCGCGTCGACGAGCCGGCCCTGCGCCCAGCGAGCGGCGGCGCGCGCGAGGCTCGCGGTGGCGAGCGCGACCGTGGTGCCCGCCGCCCGCGCGCGATCCACCGCGGCGGTCAGCTCGCGCTCGCTCCAGAGCAGCTCGTCACACGCCTGCAGCGCGACGCTCGCGGCGATCGGGACGGTCGCGCCGGCCGTCGGCTGCGCGGGGACGTCGGTGCCGCCGCCCGCGGCGCGGGCGAGCGCGACGACCTCGGTCCGCGGCCCGCCGGCCAGCACCCGGTGCAGGCAGCGCATCGCGGTCAACGAGCGGTCATCGACGGAAGCGCCCGGCTCCCCGTCCCCGTCGCCGCCGCCGACGGCGGCGGCGGCGAGCAGGGACGTGCGCCGCGCCCGGTCGAGCACCCCCAGCACGCCCGCCTCGGCCCGCGCCTGCGCCGCGACCGTCGAGTCGGCGTCCGCGCAGGCGACGGCCTCGTCGAAGCGCGCGAGGGCGTCGCTGTGGCGACCGGCCGCCGCCAGCGCGCGGCCCAGCGCGAGCAGGGTCCGCCCGCGATCGACATCGCCAGCGCTCAGCGCGAGGGCCTCCTCGAGGTGCTCGATGGCATCGGGCAGGCCCGTCGCGGCCTCGCTCGCGCCCAGCTCGCGCAGGACCCCGGGGCGCTGCGCGGTCGCGGGCGGCTCCTGCAGCGCGCGGCGCAGGTAGCTCGCCGCGGACTCGGGCGCGCCCGCGGCAACCGCATGCCGCGCGACGTCGCAGAGCAGGGCGACGACCCACGCGTCGCCGCTGCCGGGGCTGGGCAGCAGGTGGGCGACCACCCGCTCGGGCGCGATCCCCTCGCCGTGCAGGATCTCGGCGGCGCGGCGGTGCAGCGCCGCCCGCTCACCGGTCGCGATGTCGGCGTAGACCGCGGAGGCCAGCAACGGGTGCGCGAAGCGCAGCGCGCCCGGATCGACGGAACGCAGGATGTCCGATGCCGCCAGCGCGTCGGCCGCGGCCGCGACGCGCTCGGCGGGCCGGTCGCTCAGCGCGGCGACGTGGCGAAGCTGGGCGTCGTCGCCGAGCACCGCGACGGCCCGCGCCACCCCGGCCGCGTCGTCGGACAGGCGCATGAGCCGCACGGCGACCGCGCGCAGCACGGCCTCGGGCGCGAGCGTGCCGATCCGCGGCGCGTTCTGCGCGGTCGGCTCCCAGCCCTCGTCGCGCACCGCCGAGATCAGCTGCTCGAGCAGGAAGACGTTTCCCTCGGTCATCCGCCAGCACGCGTCGCCGAAGGCTTCGTCGGCGTCCGTCATCGCGGCGGCCACCATGCGTCGCGCGCCGTGGCGCGAGAGCGGGGGCGGGCGCACGGAACGGCACGCGACGTGCGTCGAGATCTGGGCGAGCAGGTCATCGGGCGCGCCGGGCTCGCCGAGGCGCCGGGCGGCGACGATCGAGACCGCCATCTCGTCGAGGCGCTGCAGGAGATAGAGCACGAGCCGCAGCGACGCGCGGTCGGCCCAATGGGCGTCGTCGATCGCGATCAGCACCGGGCCGGCCTCGGCGAGGTTCGACAGCACCCAGAACAGGCCGTGCATGACCGGGTACGAGCGGCTCTCGGCCTCGTCGCCCGTCCACCGCGTGGGCCGCTCGAGGAGCGGCCCGGCCAGCGCCGCCGAACCCGCCAGGAGGCGATCGCGGGTCTCGTCGTCGGCGCCGGTCAGCAGCGGCTCGAAGAGCTGCAGTGCGATGCCGAACTGAAAGTCGCTCTCGAGCTCCGACGCGCGCGCACGCATGACCCCCATCCCGCGGGCACGCGCTCGTGCGACGGCCTTCTCGAGCAGTGCGGACTTGCCGACCCCGGCGTGGCCCTCGACGAGCAGCAGCTGACCGGTGGCGGCGCGGCCGGCCGCGAGCAGGTCGTCGATCGCCAGCAGGGCTTCCTCTCGCTCGAGAAGCCTCCCGGAACCGGAGTTTCGTCTGACGACTGGGGCGCGCTTCGTCAAAGGACTGGGGAGCCGCCCTAGTGTGCCCGACGGGGCGGGGCTCTAAAAAGGAGCGTAGCGGCTGACACGGAGCGTTTGTCGAAGCGCCCGGCACTGATGTCGGACGAGCGCGCAAGTACCCACGCGGAGCCGCATGGAGGCTGACGGACCCGGGACCGGAGGTCCCGGGTCCGCGTGTTTAACGACCGCGTACGGCGTCTAGTCCGACGACTGCGCCCACTGCGCCTCGGCGAGGTCGCCGTCCGGCATGCCGTCGGGTGTCGGGCTGCCCGGTGTGTCGCGCAGGTACCACTCGGCGTCGAGTGCCGCCTGCGTGCCCGAGCCCGCCGCCGTGACCGCCTGGCGGTACGTGTGGTCGACGAGGTCGCCCGCGGCGAAGACGCCGGGCTTGCGCGTGCGCGTCGAACGGCCCTCGGTGATGACGTAGCCCTCGTCGTCGGTGTCGACCTGACCCTCGACGAGATGCGACTGCGGCTCATGGCCGATCGCGATGAACGCGCCCGCGATGTCGACCTCGAGCTCCTCGTCGTTCTCGGTGTTGCGCAGCCGCGCGATCTCCAGGCCGCCGCCGTTCTCGCCCGCGTGGAACTCGGCCACCGTGTACGGCGTCAGCCACTCGATGTTCTCGATCGAGCGTGCCCGCTCGAGCATGATCTTCGACGCGCGGAACTCCTCGCGGCGGTGGACCACGACGACCTTCGAGGCGAACTTCGACAGGAAGATCGCCTCCTCCATCGCGCTGTCGCCGCCGCCGACGATCATCGTCGGCTTCTCCTTGAAGAACGCGGCGTCGCAGGTCGCGCAGTACGACACGCCGCGCCCGCTGAGCTCCTCCTCGCCGCGGACCTCGAGCTTCTTGTGCTCTGCGCCCATCGCCAGGATGATCGTGCGGGTGCGGTACTCGTCCTTGCCGACCCACACCTTGTGGACGCCGCCGGGCTCGTCGGACAGCTCGACCTTCGTCGCCTCGTCGGTGATGAAGCGCGTGCCGAAGCGCTCGGCCTGGTCGCGGAACTTCTGCATGAGGGCCGGGCCTTCGATGCCCTCCGGAAAGCCGGGGTAGTTCTCGACGTCGGTCGTCTGCTGCAGCAGGCCGCCCCACAGGAAGCCCTCGATGACGAGCGGCGAGAGGTTCGCGCGCGACGTGTACAGCGCGGCCGTGTAGCCGGCCGGGCCGGAGCCGACGATGATGACGTTCTCGATGTTGTCTGCGCTTGGGCTGGTCACTTCACAAAGTATAGTGCCCGATCGGGCCTGGCGCGCTCAGCCGGCCGCCGTCGCCGGAAGCTCCCGGGGCCGGCGCTCCTCGCGCCAGCGCGCGACCGTGCGGCGCAGCTGGAAGTAGGCGATGGCGCCCGGGATCGTGGGTAGCCAGAACGTGAAGATGCGGTAGGCGAGAACCGCCGGGACGACGAGCGACAGCGCCACGCCGAAGGCCGCGAACGCGCCGATCATGCCGCCATCGACGCCGCCGATCCCGCCCGGCAGCGGCAGCAGGTTGCCGAGGAAGCCGACGAAGTAGCCCATGATGATCACGGCCAGCGGCGGCGGATCGCCGAACGCGTGGAAGCACGCCCACAGGACCGCGATGTTGAAGCCCCAGTACGCGATCGCGCCCAGCAGCGCCGGATCGCGCTCGCGCAGATGACACAGCGACTCGCGCATCCCGGCGGAGAACGCCGCGGGTGCGTTGGCGAGACGCTGGCCGACACGCGCCATGCGCCCGCCGCGCCGGGCGAAGCCCTCCAGGCGGCGCTGCAGGTCCGGCGGCACCCGCGACAGGCCGAGCGCCAGCGCGATCACGATGAGCGCGAAGATCGCGGGCACCACCGTGATGCCGAACGGACCCGGCCCGGGGAGCAGGTCGAAGTGCAGCCCGAAGCCGCAGACGACGAGCGCCGCCATGTAGACGGCGTAGGTGAGGATCAGAAACGCCAGCGTCTTGTCGGCGACCTTGCGCGGCGGCATCCCCGAGCGCCGCAGCGCCCAGGCGGTGAGCGCGATGCCGCCGGCGCCCCCGGCGGCGAACAGCCGCGTCGCCGCCAGGCCCGCCATCGTGATCTGGTAGCTCGCGCGCCAGTCGATCCGCGACCCGGCCCGCACGAAGATGCCCTGGAACATCATCACGTAGCCGCCGAAGGACGCCAGCGTGAAGAAGAACGCCGCCGCCAGCCACCAGCGGTTGCCGTCGCCGACGCGCTCGCCGCTGTCCTTCAGGTCGGCGAGCTGGGGCAGGACGAGGTACAGAAACGCGACCGCCGAGACGACGAAGAACACGCCGACCACCAGGCTGCGGCGCGTGACCTCCACACGCGGCATCGCCTCGTCGGGATCATGCTCCTCTGCGGGCTCGGGTGGGTCGACCTCGGGGGGCTTGACCTTCGTATCCATTCGGTGGTGGCGCGGCCGCGGGCGGTTACGGGCGAGTATAGGTTCGGGGACGGATCCCGACAAAACGGCCGCGTTCGCGCGCGCCCCACCCGTCCGCAAGTTCCGGGCCGGTGTACTACCGGACGCGCTGCGCGGCGTGCTCGACGAGGGCCGCGATCAACCGGCTCGTCTCGTCGGCCTCCGGATGCCACTGCACCCCGAGCGCGAAGGCGTTGTCGGCCACCTCCAGCGCCTCGGGCAGTTCGTCGACGACCGCCCAGCCCGTCACCTCCAGACCGTCGCCCACGCGATCGACGCCCTGGTGGTGGTGCGACTTCGTCACGTGCAGCTCCTCGCCCGCGGCGCGCGCCGCGAGCGAGCCGGGCTTCAGGCGCACGTCGTGGTCGGCGCCGTCGAAGCTGCCCAGGACGCGGCGATGCTCGTCGTGACCGAGCAGCTCGGGCAGGTGCTGGTGCAGCGTGCCGCCGCACGCGATGTTCATGACCTGCATGCCGCGGCAGATCCCGAGCACCGGCAGGTCGCGCTCCAGCGCGCGGCGCACGAGCGCGACCTCGAAGACGTCGCGCTCGGGCACGCTGCCGATCGTCAGCGGATGTGGTGCGGCGCCGTAGGTCCGCGGCTCGATGTCGGCGCCGCCGGCCAGCATGAGCCCGTCAAGCCGGTCGAGGATCTCGTCGGGGTCATCGACGAGCGCCGGGTCGGGCGCCAGCAGCAGCGCCATCGCGCCGGCCCGGTGGACGGCGTCGACGTAGTTGCGCGGCAGCAGGAACGCGTCGAGGTTCCACGCGCCCCAGCGCGCTCGCTCCAGCGGTGTGCAGATGCCGATGACGGGTCGTGCCATACGCGCCCCCACGGTAGCTTCTTCGCATGTACGAGACCCTCGACCTCGAGCGTCGTGGCGCGGCCGCGATCATCCGCCTCAACCGCCCGCAGGCGTTGAACGCCTGGAATCACCAGCTCGGGCTCGACCTGCTCGACGCCGTGCGCAGCGTGGCTGCCGACGACGCCGTGCGCGCGGTCTGCGTGACCGGCAGCGGGCGCGCGTTCTCCTCCGGAGCCGACCTGCGCGACCTGACGTCACGGGGCCTGACCCCCGAGGGGCACGTCGACGTCCACACCGCGCTGACGACGGTGTACCACCCGATCCTCACGACGCTGCTGCGGATGCCCAAGCCCGTCGTCGCGGCGCTCAACGGCCCCGCCGTCGGCATCGGCTGCTCGCTGGCGCTGTGCTGCGACCTGCTGCTCTGCGCGGAGTCGGCGTACATGCTGCTGGGCTTCGTGAACATCGGCCTCGTGCCCGACGGCGGCGCGCTGGCCCTTCTCTCCACGCGCGCGGGCGCGGGGCGTGCGGCCGCGATGGCGCTGCTCGGCGAGCGCGTGCCGGCGCAGGAGCTGCTGCGTTCGGGGATCGTTGACGAGGTGCTGCCCGACGACGAGCTCGACGACCGCGTCCACGCGCGCCTCGACGCGCTCGCGGCCGGTCCCACGCGGTCCTACGCGGGCTCCAAGCGCCAGATGGACAAGTGGCTCTACGCCGGCCTGGACGAGCAGCTCGAACTCGAGGCGCGCATCCAGCAGGAAATGGCGGCATCCGCCGACTTTCGCGAAGGCGTCACCGCGTTCCTCGAGAAGCGCCCGCCGACGTTCACGGGCGAATGACCCCCGGCCGCGCTCGGGAACTCGAGGCCCCCCACGCACCCCCAACCGCCCCGCCCGCGAGCCCGGCGGTGGGAGCGAAGCAGATCGCCGCCGCATGAATACAATGCGCGCCGCCTTGGCTCCCGCTCGCACTCGAACCCGTCGCCGCGTATTCACGCTCACGCTCCTCGCGGCGATCATGGGCATCCTCGCGCTGGCCGGCGTCGCCTCCGCGGACTTCTGGACGCCCGAGTCCGGCGGCGGCTCGGGGAACGCCGAGAGCATCGACACGCTCTACAAGATCGTGCTCGCCGTCGCGGCCGTCGTCTTCTTCGGCGTCGAGGGCGTCCTGCTGTACTCGATCGTCAAGTTCCGCACCAAGCCCGACGCGGTCCCGGCGCAGATTCGCGGCAACACGCGCCTGGAGATCGGCTGGACGCTCGGCGCCGCCGTCATCCTCGTCGTGCTCGCCGTCGTGACCTTCGCGATGCTCGACGACATCCGCAATCCGCCCAACTCCGACGCCGACGGCTTCCCGACGGAGCGCATCGACAACGTCCAGAACGCGTCGGCCTACCAGCCGCGCCCGCCGAACGGCAGGGCGCTGAACATCGAGGTCAACGGGCAGCGCTACGCCTGGCGCTACACGTATCCCGACCAGGACACGAACCTGCTCAACAACGTCTTCGAGTACGAGACGCTCTACGTGCCCACGAAGACGACGGTGACCCTGGCGATCCGGGCGCAGGACGTCGCGCACTCCTGGTGGATCCCGGCGCTCGGCGGCAAGGCCGACGCGGTCCCCGGGCACCTGAACTTCACGTGGTTCAAGGTCCAAGAGCCGGGCACCTTCCGCGGCCAGTGCGCCGAGCTGTGCGGCCGCAACCACCCGGACATGGTCGCGAAGGTCGTGGCGCTCGAGCCGCCAGCGTTCGAGCGCTGGATGGCAGAGAAGCAGCGCGAGATCAAGGCCGCCAACGAGGCCGCCGCAGAGCGCCGGCGCACCGAATCCGAGCAGCTCGAGGAAGGCCAGTCGCCGGTCACCGAGGAGCTACCGACGGGCGAGGGTGAATAGGCGTCATGGCGGCCGCTGACACGACGCTCGTTCCCGAGATCAGCTCCCACGCCGTCACGCCCGAGCCGCGCGGCTGGGTCTCGTGGGTGACGACGACCGACCACAAGCGGATCGGGATCCTCTACCTCGTCACGACGTTCGTCTTCTTCCTGCTGGGCGGCGTCGAGGCGCTGCTCATGCGCGTGCAGCTCGGCGCGCCGGACAACACGTTCCTCGAGCCCGCGACGTACAACGCGCTCTTCACGCTGCACGGCACGACGATGATCTTCCTGTTCGTCGTGCCGATCATGGCCGGCTTCGGCAACTACTTCCTCCCGCTGATGATCGGCGCGCGCGACATGGCGTTCCCGAAGCTCAACGCGCTGTCGTACTGGCTGCTGCTCTTCGGTGGGGTCGTCTTCTACCTGTCGCTGTTCTTCGCGCCCCCGGAGGCCGGCTGGACGTCGTACGCGCCGCTGAGCAACGAGACGTTCTCCGAGACCGGCGGCATCGACGCGTGGATCTTCCTCATCCACCTCACCGGCATCTCCTCGCTGATCGGCGCGATCAACTTCTACGCGACGATCGCGAACATGCGCGCTCCCGGCATGGGCTGGGGACGCCTGCCGCTGTTCGTCTGGTCATTGCTGACGTACGCGATCCTGCTGATCCTCGCGCTGCCGGTGATCGCCGGCGCGGTCACCCTGCTGCTGACCGACCGCCACTTCGGCACCGGCTTCTTCGACCAGACCCGGGGCGGCGATCCGATGCTGTGGCAGCACCTGTTCTGGTTCTTCGGCCACCCCGAGGTCTACATCATGATCCTGCCGGGCTTCGGGATCATCTCCGAGGTCCTGCCGGTCTTCGCCCGCAAACCGATCTTCGGCTACAAGGCGATCGCTGCGGCAACCGTGGTCATCGCGTTCCTCGCGCTGCTCGTGTGGGCGCACCACATGTTCACGACCCCCAGCGCGACGATCGTGCTCGTCTTCTTCATGATCAGCTCCTTCCTGATCGCGATCCCGACCGGCGTGAAGATCTTCAACTGGGTGGCGACGCTGTGGCGCGGGACGGTCGAGTTCAAGACGCCGCTGATCTTCGCCGTCGGCTTCATCTCGGTCTTCCTGATCGGCGGGATCACGGGCGTGTTCCTCGCCGTCTTCCCGGTCGACTGGCAGCTGCACGACACGTACTTCGTCGTGGCCCACCTGCACTACGTGCTCGTCGGCGGCTCGGTCTTCGCGATCTTCGCCGGGATCTACTACTGGTATCCGAAGAT
>DASZDB010000039.1:0-2906 GCA_035942495.1 Solirubrobacteraceae bacterium | reverse complement strand
ATCCTCGACGACGACGAGCCGCCCCCGCCGCCCCCGCCGCCCCCGCCGCCCCCGCCGCCGCCCCCTCCGCCGCCACCACCGCAATCAACCGCCGCTGGCGACGCACCCGCGCCCGCCGCGCCCGACGGCGCTGCCGGGCCGGCCGCGGGCGCCCCGTCGCCGGCAGACGTCCCCAGGGCGGCACCGCAGCTGGGGCTGTCCAGCCCGCGCCTGCGGCGCCCCGCGGTCGTGCTGGTCACGGTCTCGTGTCCGCGCGCGACTAGCCGCTGCAGCGGCCGCGTCACGATCTTCAGCCGGCCCAACCTGCGCTCGAAGCTCAAGGCCCTGCGGCGCGAGCGACGGCTGGGCCGGCGCAACTTCACGCTGCTGTCCGGTACGACGCGCACGCTGACGATCCCGCTGCGCAGACTCGACCGGGTGCTGCTGATGCGCACCGGGCGAATGGGCGTCCGCGCCTACGCGGTCACGCGCGACGGGGCCGGGCGCAACAGCGTGCGCCGCAGCACCGGCACCCTCATCGCCCGCACGAGCCACTCCTAGCGCGTGCCGCGCGCGGCGTAGGCCTCGACGAGATCGGCCGCGCGGGCCGGCCCGTCGTGGCGGGCGGCCCAGGCCTGCAGGCCACGGGCTCCGTCTCGCAGCCGCGGTCGCGCGAGCGCGCGCCCGACCGCGAGCGCCAGGCCGCGCGCGCCGGCGAACCGGGCCGGCAGCCGGACGCCGACGCCCGCCCACTCGATCCGCGCGCCGTTTTCGTACATGTCGCCTCCCGCCGGGACGATCACGACGGCGCAGCCGCTGGCCAGCGCGCGCGCGACGGTCCCGTGCCCGCCATGGCACACGACGACGTCGCAGGCCGGCATCGCGCGCGAGTAGGAGAGCCAGTCGACGAGCCGGGCGTTGCGCGGCACCGGCAGGTCGGCCGGGATCTGCCGGTTGGCCGACGCGAGTACGCGCACCGGCAGGCCCGAGAGGCCGGCGAGCGCGCCGCGCAGCAGCGTCTGCCCCGGATCCTGTGACGTCGAGGGGGCGATGAGCACGAGCGGTTCGGAGCCCGGCGGGATGTCCACGTCGGGCGACGGCGGCTCCCACATGAGCGGCCCGACGACGTGCGTGCCCGGCGGCCAGGCGCGCGGGTACTCGAGCTGCGGGAACGTCGCGACGAGCGCCAGCGCCGGGCTGATCCCGCCGTGGACACGCTCGAGCGCCGGCAGGCCGAGCCTGCGGCGCGTCTCGTTGAGCTGGCGACGACCGATCTGCAGGCCATGGCGCAGGAGCGGGTCGGCGCCGCGCCACAGCGCGCGGCCGGCGTGCGTGCGGGGCAGCCGCGCGCCGCAGGAGTACGGCGCGCTGCCCGCCGGCATGCGCGGGTCGAGGTGGGGGATG
This sequence comes from Solirubrobacteraceae bacterium, assembly GCA_035942495.1. Lineage (GTDB taxonomy): Bacteria > Actinomycetota > Thermoleophilia > Solirubrobacterales > Solirubrobacteraceae > CADCVQ01. The sequence goes on along the minus strand of DASZDB010000039.1, from coordinate 1,523 downwards.
ACCGTCCCGACCGGCACGCCCTCGAGCTCGCCCGCCAGCGCGGGTGCGAGCGTGAGGATGTCGGCGATCACGACGGCCGGCGCGACCTCGCGCACGAGCGAGATCGTCTCCCGGGTCGCGCGCTCGACCGCCTGATAGGGCGTCAGGGGCCGCTCGCGCGTGGGGAAGACGTGGTACTCCGGCGCGGCCGCGAAGGCCATCCCCTCGCGCTCGACGTCCTCCTGCCAGCGCCGCCACGTCTGCAGGGTGACCGCATGCCCGCGGCGGCTCAACGCGCGCCCGAGCGCGATCATCGGAAACGCGTGACCCGGGTCGCCGAAGGCGCCGAGCAGGATCCTTCGCTCTGTCAGCGCGCCAGCTCCGCGATGAGGCGCAGCTGCTCGAGGCGGTCGCCCTTCGTGAACGCCAGCGGGCTGACGCCCAGCGTGCCGACGCCGGCGTCGCGGTACACGGCGAGGCGCTCGCGGACGTGGCCGGGCGGCCCGCACAGCGAGACCGTGTCGATGAGCTCGTCCGACAGGCGCGCCATCGCCTCCGTGCGCTTGCCGTCGAGGTAGAGGTCCTGCACGTCGCGGGCCTCGTCCTCGAAGCCGTAGCGCTGCACGAGCGCGTTGTAGAAGTTCTTCTCGCGCGAGCCCATGCCGCCGACGTAGAGCGCGATGAAGGGGCGCATGGCGTCGCGCGCGGCCGCGATGTCGTCGGTGACGAAGACGTTGACCTGCGGCGCTACGTCGAAGTCCTCGAGGGAGCGTCCCGAGCGCGCGGCGCCCTCCTCGAGCAGCGGCCGGAACTCCGCGACGTGCTCGGGCGAGAAGAGCGTCGGGATCCAGCCGTCGGCGATCTCGCCGGCCAGGCGCGTGTTGTTGGGCCCGATCGCGGCGAGGTAGATCGGTATCTGCTCCTGCACCGGCGCGATCGTGAGCTTGAGTGCCTTGCCGGGCCCGTCGGGCAGCGGCAGCGTCAGCGTCTCGCCGTCGAAGACGAGCCGCTCGCGGGCGAGCGCCTTGCGCACGACCGCGACGTACTCGCGCGTGCGCTGCATCTGGCGGGCGAAGCGCTGGCCGTGCCAGCCCTCGGCGACCTGTGGGCCGGAGGAGCCGATCCCGAGCAGCATCCGCCCGCAGGAGAGCTGGTCGATCGTCGCCGCCGTCATCGCCGTCATCGCGGGGCTGCGGGCCGGCATCTGGAAGATCGCCGAGCCGAGCTTGATCGTCGTCGTCAGGCCGGCCAGCCAGCCGAGGATCGTCGCGGCGTCCGAGCCGTAGGCCTCTGCCGCCCAGACGGAGTCGTAGCCCAGCCGCTCGGCCTCTTGGACGATCTCGCGCTGGTCGTCGGAGGACAGGCCCAGGCCCCAGTAACAGATGTGAACGCCGAGCTTCACTTCTGCAAGATCCCTTTCAGCTACAGGAGTGCGGTTGCCGTACTGGACGGGCTCACATACGTTGGCCGAGTCCCGACGACAGGAGAAACCCTATGGCAACGTCTCGCGAACAGGCCCGTGCAGAGCTTCGACGGTCTATCGA
>DASZDB010000038.1:0-2634 GCA_035942495.1 Solirubrobacteraceae bacterium | reverse complement strand
CCCTTGGCGTCGAGCTCGAGCGGCAGGCCGTTCTCGCCCTTGAAGATGTTCTCCGGCGCGACCCCCACCGCCTCCGCGAGCTGGCCGTGCAGGTGGATGCGCTTGTGGTCGCCGTGAAACGGCATGACGTAGCGCGGCTTGGTCAGGTTGAGCATGAGCTTGATCTCCTCCTGATAGCCGTGGCCGGAGGCGTGGATCGGGGCGTCCTTCGTCGTGATGACGTCGCAGCCGATGTGGTAGAGGCGGTCGATCGTCTCGTTGACGGCGCGCTCGTTGCCGGGGATCGGCGTCGCGCTGAAGACGACGGTGTCGCCGGCGTGCAGCTCCACCTGCGGGTGGTCCCTGTGAGCCATCCGCCGCAGCGCGCTGAGCGGCTCGCCCTGCGACCCCGTCGAGATGATCACGATCTTGTGGTCGGGGAACTGGGCGATCTCGCGCGGCCCGATGATGATCCCCTCGGGGACCTTGATGTGGCCCAGCGACCGGCCGATGTTCGTGTTCTTCTTCATCGAGCGACCGACGAGCACGACCTTGCGATCCAGTGCCGCGGCCGCGTCGACGACCTGCTGGACGCGGTGGATGTTCGACGCGAAGGACGTGACGATGATCCGCCCCTGGCAGCGGCTGAAGACGTCGCGCAGGTTCGGGCCGGCCACGCGCTCGCTCGGCGCGAAACCGGGGCGGTCGCCGTTCGTCGAGTCGCCGCAGAGCAGCAGCAGCCCGTCGCGGCCGAGCTCGGCGAGGCGCGAGACGTCGGCGGGGCGGCCGTCCACCGGGGTCTGGTCGAACTTGTAGTCGCCGGTGACGAGGATCGTCCCGAGCTCGGTCTTGATCGCGACGGCGCTCGCGTCCGGGATCGAGTGCGTCATGTGGATGAGCTCGAGGTCGAACGGGCCGGCCTCGACGATCTCGCCGTCGCTGACGTCCTCGACGTGGACCTCGCGCGAGAGCTTGTGCTCGTCGAGCTTGGAGCGGGCCATCGCCATCGTCAGCGGCCCGCCGTAGACCGGCGGCGCGTCGTGCACCCCGAGCTCGCGCAGCAGGAAGGGCAGGCAGCCCAGGTGATCCTCGTGGCCGTGGGTGACGACGATCGCCTCGATGTCCGAGACGCGGCCGCGCAGGTAGGCGAAGTCGGGCAGGACGAGGTCGATGCCCATCATCTCGGCCGTCGGGAAGCGCAGGCCGACATCGACGAGGACGATCCGGTCCTCGTACTCGACGACGGTCATGTTCTTGCCGATCTCCCCCAGGCCGCCGAGCGGGAGGACGCGCAGGGGTCCGCTCAACCTGAAGACACCGAAGATCGTGGATGGCTCGGCGCCGGGAGCCGAGTCGGCGTGGATCGGCCGCGAACCCTCAGGGCGGGGTCCTTCGGGGAGCGGCCGATCCGCGCCGGCGACGGCTCCCGGCGGCGAGACGCCGCGAGATTCGGTGAGTTCAGGTTCATCAAGCCGTGGCTCCGACGAGCAGGCCGCGCTCGGTGAGCATCGCGCGGATCGTCGCGGTCTCCTGCTCGTCGGCCTCGACGTAGGGCAGCCGCGGCTTGCCGACGTTGTGGCCGAGCAGGTTCAGCGCCGCCTTGTTGCGGACAGCGGCGGGCGCGACGCTCATCGCCTCGAAGACCGGCAGCAGGCTCTCGTGGATCGCCGCGCGCTCGGCGGGCTCGTCGACCATCCGGCGCAGCTCGGGGCCGACGATGTGGCTCGCGGTGAGGATCCCGCCCGGCTCGCCCATGTCCAGGACGCGGGCGAGGATCTCGTCGTTGCCGGCGTAGATCTGCAGGCCGTCGACCGCTGCGAGGTTGTCGTTGTTGGCCTGCTTGACGGCCTCGATGTGGTCGAGCTGCGCGAGCTCGGCGAGCAGGTCGTTGGGCATGTCCGACCCGGTGCGCTGCGGGATGTTGTAGAGCACGATCGGGCGGTCGGCGACACGGCTGACCTCGCGGTAGTGGGCGACGATCCCGCGCCGGTTGGGCCGGTTGTAGTACGGGTTGACCGACAGAAGCGCGTCGGCGCCGCGCTCGCAGGCGCCGGCCGTCAGCGTGACGGCGTGGCGCGTGTCGTTGGAGCCGACGCCGGCGACGATCGTCGCTCCGGCCGGCCTGTTCTCGACCGCGACCTCGATGACGCGCAGATGCTCGTCGTCGTCCAGCGTGGCCGACTCGCCGGTCGTGCCGCAGACGACGAAGCCGTCCGAGCCGTGGCCGGCGAGGTGGCGCATGAGGTCGACGAGCGCCTGCTCGTCGACGGCGCCGTCGTCGTCGAAGGGGGTCACGACGGCGGTGAGGATGGCTCCCAGCTCGGGCACACCCCCAAGGTATCGCAGCGTGTGCGGACCTTGACGGCGCGGTCAGGCCAGCCGTGCCCGCGGCGCCTGCTGCGCGCGCGTGCTCAACCGCGCCAGGACGCACACGTGCAGGACGATCGAGACCGGCACCGCGAACGCGGGGACGAGGACGAGCGGGTAGCTCGTGATCGCGGCGTTGGGATCGTCGAGCGCGAGCTGCTGAAACGTGCTCGGCGCCGTGAGGAAGCCGCATGTGACGGCGACGACGAGGTCCGTGATGCCCAGCGCACACCAGCCGACGACGGCAGGCCACGCGCGTTCGACGCCGCGCCGCACGACGAGCAGGGC
>DASZDB010000037.1:0-3950 GCA_035942495.1 Solirubrobacteraceae bacterium | reverse complement strand
GCCGGCGAGCCCGCTCGCACGGTCGATGAGGCCGTGGCCGCGGGGGCGGGCGTCGGCTACCCGGTCGTCGTCAAGGCGCAGGTGAAGATCGGCGGCCGGGGGAAGGCCGGCGGGATCAAGCGCGCCGACGACGCCGACGCGGTGCGCGAGCACGCGGCGGCAATCCTGGGGATGGACATCCGCGGCCACACCGTGCGCGAGCTGGGGATCGAGCAGGCGACCGCCATCGCCACCGAGTACTACGCCGCGGTCGTCTTCGACCGCTCGGCGAAGTCGAGCCTCGTGATGCTCTCCACGCAGGGCGGCATGGACATCGAGCAGGTCGCGGCCGAGCGGCCCGAGGCGCTGGCGACGCTCCATGTCGACCCGCTCGTGGGCTTTCAGCCCTTCCACGGCCGGCGGCTGGCGTTCGAGGCGGGCGTCGACGCCGACGTCGTGCGGCCCGTGGGCGACATGCTCGCCACGCTGTACCGCGCGTACACGGGCGAGGACGCCACGCTCGTGGAGATCAACCCGCTCATCATCACGCCCGATCGGCGCGTGATCGCGCTCGACGCGAAGGTCTCGCTCGACGACAACGCCGCCTTCCGCCATCCCGACCACGCCGCGCTCGACGACGCGAGCGACGCCGATCCGCAGGAGCGGATGGCCAAGGAGCGCGGGCTGACGTACGTCAAGCTCGACGGCGACATCGGCGTCTTCGGCAACGGCGCCGGCCTCGTCATGTCGACGCTCGACGTCGTCGCGCACGCGGGCGGCGCACCCGCGAACTTCCTCGACGCCGGCGGCGGCGCGAAGGCCGAGGCGATCGCCGCGTCGGTCGACGTGATCCTCTCCAACCCGAACGTCAAGGCCGTGCTGTTCAACGTCTTCGGCGGGATCACGCGCTGCGACGAGGTCGCGCGCGGGATCATCGACGCCTACGGGATCCTCAAGCCGACGGTGCCGTTCGTCGTGCGCCTCGACGGGACGAACGACGTCGAGGCCCGCAAGCTGCTCGCGGAAGCGAACCTGCCCAACGTGCACGCCGAGGCGACGATGGACGGCGCCGCGGCGCGTGTCGTCGAGCTCGCCCGCGGCGACGGCGCGGGCGACGGGAGCGGCTCGTGAGCATCATCGTCGGCGACGACACCCGCCTCGTCGTGTCCGGGCTGACCGGCCGCGAGGGGACCTACCACGCGCTCAACAACCGCAGGTACGGCACGAACGTCGTCGCCGGCGTCACGCCGGGCAAGGGCGGTCAGGACGTCGATGGGATCGCGGTCTTCAACACGTTCCGTGCCGCGGTGGCGGCGACCGAGGCCAACACGGCGATGATCTTCGTGCCGGCGCGCTTCGCCGCCGACTCGATCCTCGAGGCCGAGGACGCGGGCATCGCGACGATCATCGCGATCACCGAGGGCATCCCCGCGCACGACGAGCTGAGGGTCTTCAACGTCCTCAAGCACAACCCGGACGTGCGCTTGGTCGGTCCGAACTGCCCCGGTGTCCTGTCGCCCGGCAAGGCGAACGTCGGGATCATCCCGGCGCAGTTCTTCAAGCCGGGCAACGTCGGCGTCGTGTCGCGCTCGGGGACGCTGACCTACCAGATCGGCAACGAGCTGGCGCGCAGCGGCTTTGGCAACTCGACGATCGTCGGGATCGGCGGCGACCCGGTGCCCGGCTCGAGCTTCGTCGACATCATCGCGCTGTTCGAGGCCGACCCCGAGACCGAGCTGATCGTCATGAGCGGCGAGATCGGCGGCTCGGCCGAGGAGGAGGCGGCGGCCTACATCGCCGAGAACGTGAGCAAGCCCGTCGTCGCCTACGTCGCGGGTCTGACCGCACCGCCCGGCAAGACGATGGGCCACGCGGGCGCGATCGTGTCGGGTTCCAGCGGCGGCGGCCAGGCGAAGATCGACGCGCTGGAGGCCGTCGGCGTGCGTGTGGGCCGGACGCCGACGCAGGTGGCCGTCATCGCGGTGGAGATCCTCGGCGGCTGAGGTTCCCCTCCAGGGGGTGAGGCACGATCGTCGGGCTCGTCGGCGCGTACGTCGTCGCGCTCGTGCCGGCGTTCGCCTGACGGCGCCTACAGGATCTTGCGCATGTCGCGCGCGTCCGGCGCGCCGCCGAGCGGCTCGAAACCGCGCCGCTCGTACATGGCGCGTGCCGGGTTCTCGAGCTCGACGACGAGGTCGAGCGCCGGATAGCCGGCGGTGCGCGCCTGCTCGATTCCCCGATCGAGCAGCTGCCCGCCGACGCCGTGCGCCCGGTGCGCCGGCATGACCGCGACGGACATCTCCGGCACGGGCCGACCGTCGTGCTCGCGCGCCGTCAGGTTGAGCCGGTACCAGCACGCGCCGACCGGCTCGCCGTCGTAGGCCGCCACGACCCCGCCGTCGCCGGGGCGGCCAAGGTCGTCGAACGCGTACGGCGGCACGAGGACCGGCGGCGGCATGCCGTCCGCCGTGGGCACGAGCTGCCACGCCACGGTGAGCCGCAGCATCTCCAGCAGGAACGGCGCGTCGCCGGGCTCGACGTGGCGGAAGGCGTAGGGGGGCACGGTCACCATCGTGATGGGTGCAGGGAACGGGCTTGCGGTGTACCCCCGAAGGGGAGGCGGGCTCCCGCCCCTGGCGCAGGACCGCGCGCCGGCCGCCGTTGCCGTGACGCCGGGTTCGCCAGCGCATGGATCGGGGGAGACCGTCGCCGCTTGACTTCCGCGGAATCGACCTTCAGGAGGGTGTCATGGCTGATGAGCAGCGCGACGTGATCGAGGTCCTCGAGCACGATCACCGCGAGGTCGAGGAGATGTTCGCGGAGCTCGAGTCGCTGCGCGGCGCCTCCACCGAAGACGCGAAGTCGCGGCGCAAGGACGTCGCCGAGCAGGTGACGATCGAGCTCGTGCGCCACTCCGTCGCCGAGGAGGTGCTCGTCTACCCCCGGGTCGAAAAGAAGGTCAGTGCCGAGGAGGTCGAGCATGCACGCCAGGAGCACGCCGAGGCCGAGGAGACGCTGCACCGCCTGGAGAAGCTCGACGCCGACGACCCTGCCTTCGACGATGAGGTCGCCACGCTCATCGGCGAGATCCGCCACCACATCGAGGACGAGGAGGGGCAGATGTTCGCGCACATGCGCGAGGTCCTCGACGAGGACGAGTTGCGCAGCCTCGGCGCACGGGTCGAGGCGTTCAAGAAGGTCGCGCCGACGCGCCCGCACCCGAACGTGCCCAACGAGCCGCTTGCGCGCACGGCCGCCGGCCCTGCGGCGTCGCTGTTTGACCGCATGCGCGACGCCGCCACCGGCCGCGGCGCCGACGACTGAGGCCTGCCGCCGCCGGCGTCTCCCGGTGCCCGCCGCGGGGGCGCCGCGGGCCGGCCGCTACGGCAGCGCGGACCCCGGGAAGCCGCAGACGGGGTGCAGCTCGTAGGTGAACAGGCCGGCCTTGACGGCCGGGTCGTCCTCCAGGAGTCGCTGCACCTCCTCGGGCGGCGCGTCGAAGATGCCGACGCCGGCCCAGTCGCTCTCGTCGGTGGCGGGGCAGACGATCGGCAGCTTGCCCGCCGCGCGGAGGACGAAGTTGCGCCTCCCGTGCTCCCAGATGATCCCCGGGGCGTCGGCCTCGCCCGCCCTCGGGGTGAGGCGCAGCAGCATGGCCGTGTAGGTCCTGCTTGCGCCGAGCATCTCCTGCATGTACTCGTCGGTGATCGGGGGGGCGTCGTCCCTGCCGGTGACCTCGAACCCCGCCACTGCCGCTGCTGTCATGGGATGCTCCTTCCTGTCTGGTTGGTCGTGTGCTCGTGCTTGCTCAGCCCCGGTGGGTGCCGGCGTGCTCGGCGAACCAGCCGAGCACTTCCTTCCAGCCGGCGTCGTAGCCGGCGATGAAGTCGATCGCGCCGGGCACCCGCTCGAACCCGCGGTGCTCGAGGCGCACGAGCGTGCCGCCGTCGTCGGCGGGCTCGAAGGTGATC
>DASZDB010000036.1:0-5744 GCA_035942495.1 Solirubrobacteraceae bacterium | reverse complement strand
TGGCGAGCGTGAGCGAACGAGCCGCGTTCACAAGGTCCGGATGCAGGATCCGGGGCTTCGGCAGGGCGACCACGTCACGCTCGGTCGCAGGCCCGCCGACGACGACGGAGTGCGTCTCCATGATCTCGCTGAGGGCGGAGGAGGCGGCGGCGAGCGGCTCGGGCAGGACGGCGGCGAGCACGATCGCGTCGGCGCGCACGGTGTCGGAGGCGTGCAGCACCGACGCGACCGGTACGTCGCGCCCGAGGAACGTGACGTTCCAGCCGAGGTCCTTGAGCACGACGCCGAAGGCGGTCAGCCCGAGCGAGTGCTGCTCGCCCGGGACGCAGGCGAGCACGGCCCGCCGGCTGCCGGCCCGCCCGGCGCGACGGGCAAACCCGAACATCCAGTGCTCGAGGAAGCAGCTGGCGAAGTGCTCCTGGGCGACCGAGGTCTCGCCGCACTCCCAGCGCAAGCCGAGCTCGCGCAGGTACGGCAGGACGACGTCGCGGAACACGACGCCCGGCGTGAACACGCCGATCAGGCGCCGCAGCAGCTGCTCCGCCGGCGCGTCGTCGAAGCGCTCGAGGGAGTCGCGCATCACGGTGAGCGCCTTGCGGATGTCGGCTTGTGGGACGCCCGGGTTGGCCTCCATCGACGCCGTCTGCGCGTCGCGAACGAGCTCGGCCGCGCGCGAGGTCGGGATCTGCTGCTTGATGTAGTGCTGCATGAGCCGCAGCCGCGCCACGTCGTCCCGCGTGTACATGCGGAAGTTCGAGTCGCTGCGCGACGGGCTCAGCAGGCCGTAGCGCCGCTCCCACGCGCGGATGACATCGATGCTGACACCGGTGCGGCGACTGAGCTCGCCGATGCGAAACAGCGCGTCGGACACACGGCCCGGTTACCCGTGGCGCCAATACCTGAACAGACCGTAGACAGATGGTGAGCGGCGTGATCCGACGCGGGAACCCGGTGCGCCAGACACAGCGTCAAGCCGACGCACCCACCAAGCCACGGAGGACAAATGCCCATCGCAGCAGTCAAGATCGGAGACAGCGTCCAGCAGGGTCTGGACTCCTTCTTCGGATTCATCCCGAACGTTCTCGGGTTCCTGGTGATCCTCCTGATCGGTTGGATCATCGCCAAGGCCGTCCGCGCCGCCGTCAACCGCGGTCTCGACGCTGTCGGCGTCGACAAGAAGCTCCACGAGTCGCCGGCCGGTCAATACGTCGAGAAGATCAGCCCCGGCGCGCAGCCGTCGCACCTCATCGGCGCGACCGCGTACTGGTTCATCTTCCTGTTCGCGCTGTCAGCCGCGATCGGCGCGCTGAAGATCGCCGCGCTGACGACGTTCATCGCCCAGGTTCAGGCGTTCCTGCCGAACATCATCGTCGCGATCCTCATCTTCGTCGTCGCCGCTGCACTGGCCGGCGCGATCGCGGGCGTCGTGCAGAAGCTCATGGGCGACACGCCGACCGGCAAGGTCGTCACGGCCGTCGTGCCGGGGCTGATCCTCGCCATCGGCCTGTTCATGGTGCTCAACCAGCTCAAGATCGCCGAGGAGATCGTGACGATCACCTACGCGGCGCTGCTGGGGATGCTCGCCCTCGCCGGCGCGCTCGCCTTCGGCCTCGGCGGCCGCGAGGTCGCGGCGCAGATGCTGCAGGGCGCCTACGACTCCGGCCAGCGCAACAAGGACCAGATCAAGCGCGACTGGCAGACCGGCAAGGAGCGCGGTCAGGAGCAGGCTCAGCAGGCCCAGTCCTCCATGCAGGGCAGCAGCCAGGGCGACGGCGATCAGGGCAACGGCGGGACCCAGTCCTCGACGTACACCTGGACGAACTACTAAAGCGGCGGCGCCCGCCCTCCTCCCCTCAGGGCGCCCCATCCCACGGGCTCGCTCCCTCTCCTCCAAGCCCGTGGACACCGCGGAAGGCCGGGCCGGACGTCCCCCCGTCCGGTACGGCCGACCGCACCTCTTTTCGAACAGTGAAGCGGAAGGACCGACACATGCAGACCGCACACGACCTGCACAACTGGCCCGGCGAGACGCTCTACGACCGCGATGGCTCGAAGATCGGCGAGATCGTCGAGATCTACGCCGACCGCGGCACGGGCGAGCCCGCGTGGCTCGCGGTGAAGACCGGCCTGTTCGGCTCGAACATCAGCTTCGTGCCGCTGCACGAGGCCGCTCGCTCCGAGGACGGCATCCGCGTCCCGTACGACAAGTCACACGTCAAGGACAGCCCGAACGTCCCGGCTGACGCCGAGGTCTCCCCCGAGGAGGAGCGCCGCCTCTGGGAGCACTACTCCATGGAGTTCGGCGACTTCGACTACGACCAGGACAACGAGACCGGCACGGTCGGCCACGACACGTCGGGCCCGACCACCGACCAGGCGATGACGCGCTCCGAGGAAGAGCTTCGCGTCGGCACGGCGCCGGTGCAGACCGGCCGCGCGCGCCTGCGCAAGTACGTCACCACGGAGCACGTGCAGACCTCTGTGCCGGTTCAGCGCGAGGAGGTCCGCATCGAGCGCGAGCCGATCACCGACGCGAACATCGGCGCGGCCACGGACGGGCCGTCGATCTCCGAGGAGGAGCACGAGGTCACGCTCTACGCCGAGGAGCCCGTCATCGAGAAGCGCGTCGTGCCCCAGGAGCGGGTGCGGCTCGACAAGGAGACGGTCACGGAGGAGCGCGCGGTCTCCGAGGAGGTGCGCAAGGAGCACATCGAGGCTGAGGGCGGCCGCTAGGTTCGCCTGACACGGATCCGTGGCGCCGGCGCGAACGCCGGCGCCGCGAGCCGCCTTACGACCTCGTGGCGCCGTTCGACGCGCAGCGTGACCTCGACGCGGGCCTACTGGCCGCTGCTCGAGGGCCGGTCCAGCGCGTCTTCGTCGGTCGCCTCACCCGTCGGTTCGTCCTCGACCTGCCCCTCGCCCGTCGCGCCGCGCGCGCCGTGGCTGCCCGGCGCGTCGAAGACGAACATCTCCACGACGATGTCCGGGTCGAACATGACCTGCGACTGGTAGGTGCAGACGCTGCGCCCGGTGATGTCCTCGACCATGCTCGTCAGCCGGCCCGTCATCTCGTTCTCGAACGTCTGGCGAAACGAGCGCACGAGATCCTGTTGGCCGAACTCGAGCATCGTCTTCTCGGCGGTCGTCATGCTGCCGCGCATGACGATGAACAGCAGGTCGTCGACCATGTAGGACTTCGCTTCGGTCGGGCCCGTGCCGAAGAACCGCTTCTGCGCGCGCACCATCTCGTTGGACAGGCGCGCGAGCATCTGACCGCCTGCTTCGAGCTCGTCGTCGTCAAGCATATGGCTCACCCTATTGATGGGTGCAAGGGGGCGCGGCAGAGCGGATGGGCGCTCCCGGGCTGGGACCGCGACCGCTCCTTCGCTCAAGGGGCGGGCCGGGCATTATGCGGGCCTGCCCGCCGTCATCGTGACACCGGACAGGCCCTGGGCTAGGGAGTCCGTGCGCGAGCCGTGGCTCGTGGCAGGTTTGGACTCCCCAGCGATCATATCCCCGCTCGGTCGCCCAATGAACCGTTTTCCGTGGGAAAGGCGGACGTGTACGCCGACGGTCACGGCCGACGATGGGCGGTCGCGGACTCGAACCGCAGACCTCCTGCTTGTAAGGCAGGCGCTCTGACCAGCTGAGCTAACCGCCCGGGCGCGACGCGTTCATGGGCCGCCTGGGGATCGAACCCAGAACCTAGGGATTAACCTGCCGCACCGGCTCTCACCGGCCGCTCTTGGCGTTGCGGTCTGGACCATCTCTTCACCCTCGCCGGTCCGCGTTAGGGTGGGCAGCGTATGGCCTCTGAGGGCTCTCCCTTGCGGGGTTGCCTGCTGATTGCCCAATCCTGAGGATTGTCACCGCGGTCGGTACCTCAGGCTCTCAGGGGGTCCCAGCAAACAGCTGCCGACAAACCAGCGGTCTCCCGACTGGCGCTCCGTACCGAAGTCCCTTGCTCTACCGATTGAGCTAACGGCCCGCACGGGTTCCAGCTTAGTCGCGCATGCTTGACTTCGAGGTCATGAACGACGAGCCGACGCCTGGCACGCCCGACCTGCGCGCGTCGGATGCCGATCGCGAGCGTGCCGTGCTGACGCTCGGCCGCGCGGCCGGCGAGGGTCGCCTCGACGTCGACGAGCTCGAGGAGCGTCTGCAGGCGGCCTACGCGGCGCGCACCCATGGCGAGCTCGAGCTGTTGCTCGCCGACGTCGGCGGCGCCATCGAGGGCGATCTCGCACGGGCGCCCGCACCCGCCCCGCGCGCCCGGGTCGTGCGCTCCGCCGCCGCCGGCACCTCGTGGATCGTCTCGATCATGGGCGGCAACGAGCGCACGGGGCGCTGGCGGATCGCGGAGCGCTGCAACGTCGTGAACTTCATGGGCGGCACGGAGATCGACCTCAGCGACGTGGAGCTGTCCGACGCGGTGACCGACATCAACGTCGTCACGTTCATGGGCGGCTTCGAGATCCGCGTGCCCAACGGCGTCGACGTGCAGGTCTCGAAGTTCGCGTTCATGGGAGGCCATGAGGTCAAGCTCGGCAACGAACCGCCGCCGCCGGGCGCGCCCGTCGTTCGCATCCGTCTGATCTCGATGATGGGCGGCGGCCAGGTCGCCCGCGGCCGCAAGCGGCGGCGCGAGATCGACGCGTAGTACCCCCAGGGGGAATCGAACCCCCGCTACCAGCGTGAAAGGCTGGCGTGCTAACCGCTACACCATGGGGGCGGGCGGTCTGCCGGAGTCTAGGAGGCGCGGCGTGCGCGCCGGCACGAGATGCGAACGAGCTCGGCCTGCAGCAGCTCGTCGAGCGCTCGCGCGCTTATCCCACGTATGCGACGGCCTCGATCTCGACGAGCATTCGCGGGTCCAGCAGGGCGGCCACCTGCACCATCGCCGACACGGGCGGGTGGGCGGCGAAGCGCTCGCCGTGCGCGCGGCCGATCTCCTCGGCGCGGCTGACGTCCGTGATGAACATCCGCGTCTGCACGACCTGCTCCAACGACGCGCCCGCCACCGCGAGCGCCGCCTCGATCCGGTCCAGGACGAAGGCCGTCTGCGCGCCGGCATCGCCGATCCCGCGCACGACGCCGTCCTCGCCGACCGCCGTCGTGCCCGCCACGAACAGCAGGTCGCCGGCCCGCACCGCGCGGCTGTAGCCGAACCGCTGCTCCCAGGGGCCGCCGGACGCGAAGCGCTCGATCCCGCCCGTCACGCCGCCAACCTAGTGGCGGAAGTGCCGGCGGCTCGTGAAGACCATCGCGATGCCGGCCGCGTCGGCCGCCTCGACGACCTCGGGATCGCGCCGCGAGCCGCCCGGCTGGATGATCGCCGTGACGCCGGCGCCGATCGCGATCTCCGGACCGTCGGAGAAGGGAAAGAACGCGTCGGACGCCAGGACGGCGCCCGACAGCGATTCCAGGCGCGACTTGTCGACCGCCAGGCGCACCGAGTCCACGCGACTCATCTGGCCCGCGCCGATCCCGGCGGTCGCCTCGTTCTTGGCGAGCACGATCGCGTTGGAGCGCACGGGCTTGCAGATCTTCCAGGCGAACATGAGGTCGCGCCACTCCTCGTCGGTCGGATGGCGCTTCGTCACGACCTCCATCTCGGTGCGGTCGGCGAACTCGATGTCGTGGTCCTGCACGAGCAGGCCGCCCATGACCTGCTTGATGTCGGGCTCCACGGCCAGCGTCGCGCGCCGCTCGTCGCTCTCGAGGATCCGGATCGACGGCTTGCG
>DASZDB010000035.1:0-2642 GCA_035942495.1 Solirubrobacteraceae bacterium | reverse complement strand
CCTCGACGACGCCGGCGGTCGGAATCGCGCGCATGTTCGGCGGGACCGGGATCGCGAGGTCCGCCGGCGGGGGGATCGACGCCAGCATGGTGCGGATCTCCTCGCTCTCCATCAGCCCTGCGAGCCTCCCGGCTCCCACAGCGGCTCGTCGCCGTCGTTGGCGCCGCGGCTGAGGATGAACAGCAGGTCCGACAGGCGGTTGAGGTAGCGCACGACCTCGGGGTTGGCGTCCTCGACGAGCAGCGCGCGGCGCTCGGCGCGGCGGCATACGGTGCGGCACACGTGCAGCTGCGCCGCGGCGGCGGTCCCCCCCGGGAGGACGAAGGAGCGCAGCGGCTTGAGCGTCGCGTTGACCTCGTCGCAGGCCTCCTCCAGCCACGTGACCTGGCCCGCCTGTACCCGCAGGCGCTCGCGCGCGGAATCCGGGTCGGCGGGAACGGAGAGGTCGGCGCCGACATCGAAGAGGTCGTTCTGGATGCGCCGCAGCCAGGCGATGTACGCGGCCGGCATCCCGGCGATCGTGAGGGCGACGCCGATGTGCGAGTTGAGCTCGTCGACGTCGCCGTAGGCCTCGATGCGCGGATGCGTCTTGGGCACGCGGCTCATGTCGCCGAGGTGCGTCTCACCGCCGTCGCCGAGCTTCGTGTAGATGCGTGTGAGGTTGACGGTCATGGCAGCACCCAACGCTACAGTGGCGCGCCCGATGCCGCCGACGCCCGCCCGCACCCTCGCGCTCGTTGTCGGCATGGTGCTCGCGCCGGCGGGGCTGGTGGGCTGCGGAGGCTCGGCGGCGCAGACGAGCGACGACATCCGGCTCACGGTCACGCGCGACTTCGGCCGGCAGGCGCTGGTCGATGGCGCGACCGAGCGCGCGCCCGCCAACGGCGGCCTGACGCGGATCCTGGCGCCCTACGGCAACCCGCGCGCCCGGCAGAGCCTCTTCGTCAACGGGATCCTCGCCGACGAGCCGCCGTCCGAGGTCGACGTCCACCCCGGCGACCGGGTCTGGCTCGACCAGCACCGCAGCACGGTGGCGCCCGCGGTCACCGCCGTCGTCGGCTCGTTCCCGGAGCCGTTCGTGCACGGCACGGGCGGCAAGCGCCTGCCGGTCCGCGTCGAGTGCGACGACCCCCGCAGCGGCCCCTGCGGCGCGGTCGCCGAGAAGCTCGTCTCACTCGGCGTCGTCGCGGGGCGCAGCGCGCTGAGCCGCAGCGCAGCCGACGACACGCTGCGGGTCCTCGTGGGCCCCTGGTCGCGCCTGCGCGGCGGGGACGTCGAGGCGGACCGCATCGACGAGGGCCCGCGCGCGAGCGGCGTCTTTGCCCGGTTCGACGCCTCCGGCGGCCGGCTCGCCGTGCTCGATCCGGCCGGGCGGCCCGCCCGCGTGCTCGGCGCGCGGACGGGCTTCATCGCCACGACGGCGGCGACCGACCGTCGCCCGGTCTGGTTCGTGACGGGCACCGACGAGGCCGGCGTGCAGGCCGCGGCGCGTGCATTCGACGAATCGGTGCTCGCCGACCGCTTCGCGCTGGCGATCGCGCGCGACCTGCCGGTCGCCGTTCCCCTGCCGTGAGCTGAGCGTTGACTGACGAATCAGGTACCGTCCCCGCCCGATGAAGGTGGGGGTTCCCAAGGAGACGGCCGCCGGCGAGACGCGTGTCGCGCTCGTGCCCGAGATCGTGCGCAAGCTCGCGGCGAAGGAGTTCGAGATCGTGGTCGAGGCGGGCGCCGGCGAGGGCTCGATGCTGGCCGACGCCGTCTACGAGGAGGCCGGCGCCACGATCGCCGACGACGTCTGGAGCGCCGACGTCGTCGTGAAGGTCGCCGCGCCGTCCGACGAGGAGATCGCCAAGCTCGGCGATGACACGGTGCTGATCGGCTTCCTCGGGCCGCTGTCGAACCCGGCGACGACGCAGGCGCTCGCCGACGCGCATGTGACGGCCTTCGCGATGGAGGCGATCCCCCGCATCTCGCGCGCGCAGGCGATGGACGCGCTGTCTTCGCAGTCCAACGTCGCGGGTTACAAATCCGTCCTCGTCGCGACGAACCACCTCGGGCGCTTCCTGCCGATGATGATGACCGCCGCCGGCACCGTCCCGCCCGCGAAGGTGCTCGTGCTCGGCGCGGGCGTCGCGGGGCTGCAGGCGATCGCCACGGCGCGGCGCCTCGGGGCTCAGGTCACCGGCTACGACGTGCGCTCCGCGGTCGCCGAGCAGGTCCAGTCGCTCGGCGCGCAGTTTCTCGAGCTCGAGGCCGGCAAGGGGGCCGAGGGCGAGGGCGGCTACGCGCGCGAGCTGACCGACGAGGAGAAGCAGGCCCAGCAGCAGGAGCTGGCCGACAAGATCTCCACCTTCGACGTCGTCATCACGACGGCGCTCGTGCCCGGACGGCCGGCGCCGCGCCTCGTCACCGCCGAGAGCGTCGAGAACATGAAGGCCGGCAGCGTGATCGTCGACCTCGCGGGCGAGACCGGCGGCAACTGCGAGCTGACCGAGCCCGGCGAGACCGTCGTCAAGCACGACGTCACGATCGTCTCGCCGCTGAACCTGCCGGGCTCGATGGCCGAGCACTCGTCGATGCTCTACGCGCGCAACGTCGCGTCGCTGTTGGAGCTGCTCGTCGGCGAGGACGGCGCGCTGAAC
>DASZDB010000034.1:0-9555 GCA_035942495.1 Solirubrobacteraceae bacterium | reverse complement strand
GGAACCTCGGGCTGCTTCAGGACGGTCTCTCCGGCGCCACCGGGCGAGGCCGACGCGTCGACGGCGCTGGCGGTGTCGGCATCCTCCGCCGAGGCGTCGTCAGCGTTGTCGTCGTCCCCGCCGGCGGCGTCAGCGTCGGCGCTGGCCTCGGGCTCGGCGGTCGTCTCCTCAGCGGTCGGCTCGACGGCCTCGTCAGACTGGTCAGCCTGTTCGTCTTGCATGGTGTCGTCTCTCCGTTCGTCGGGTGTCCAATCCCTACCCGATCACGGCAGAAAACGTGCGCTCCCGTACGCGCGGCACGACGGCGAGTGTCACGCTGCACCGGTGCGCGCCTCACGCTGGGAGATCCTCGGTGCCTGGCTGCGGATGTGGACGCCGCCGCGCGACGTCGAGATCCCGCCGATCCCCTGGCGCGCCGTCGGCCTGCTCGGTGTGGCGGTCGCCGCCGTCGTCGTGGTGATCGTGCTCGCCATCGCCCCCGCCCTGGACCGCTCCAAGGACCGTGTCGCCGCGAGCGAGCAGCGCCGGGACGCGGCCGCGCGGCGCGCGGAGGTCGCGCGGCTGCGCTTCGATCAGCGCGTTCAACGCGGGCGTGCTCCGAGCGCGGCGCGCCTGTACCGCGCGGGGCGCGAGGCCGACGCGCAGGCCGCGCTCGAGCGCCACGCCGCCGCCAGCGTCCAGCGCGACGCGCGCGCACGCGTCGCCGCGGGCGAGTTCGACGTCCCGGTGCGCTACGTCCGCTGCCGCCCGCGTCCCGGCGCGACGCCGCCGCCGCGCGTGCGGCTGTCGTGCCTGGCCGTCACGACACAGAACACGCGGGTCCGCGTCGGGCAGCCGTTCATCGTCGCCGGCTCGCTGCGCGACGGCCGCTACGCCTGGTGTCACACCAACCCGCCGCCCGGCGAGGGCGCGGCGGGAGTCGGCGCCTCCGTGGCGCTGTCCGCCGCCTGCAAGGGATAAGCCGCGGTCGCGCGCGCCGCTCAGTGGCTCGCGGCGGTCAAACGCAGTCGCACGCCGCGTGCAGCCGATGGGCCGGCCGCCGCGGCTGGGCCTGGCATCACGCGGCAAGAACTGCATCTGAAGAGGGAATGTCAGAAACCCTGCGTCTGGGCCGGATTGAGCGCAAGTTCTGTCCGCCCAGGGTGCACGTCGATCATGAGGCTTTGAGGATCTGTGTCAGTGGGGGGGTCGGGGCGGCAGGGCCGGGTTCGGCGGTCGTGACGCGCCGGGTGCGGATATCGCACTCGGCGCGCCACAACCGCTCGTCTGAGGCAGGGGTGTGTCGGATACGCCTCGCGGATCGAGGCTAGAACGACACACCCCCGGCACGCCGGTCGGAGCCTTGTGTACCCGCGTCTTGCGCCTGTTTCCATCCGCCCTGCGTGGGCGTCGGCCATGACGACTCTGAGGGCATGAGTTGGCGGGATCGGCAGCCTTCGTACCAGGGGCTCGTGTGCGAGGGCTGGGCGATTTATGCATGTCGTGCATGCAAAAAGCGCCCCAGCCTCCCGGCGCAGGCGCTCGCAGACGAGGTCTGGTCGGTTTGTTCATGCACCACATGAACAAACCGACCCGCCCCACCCGACGCGGCCCCTGGCACGAACGCCGACGCCTCCGCCAACTGACCCACTCAAAGATGCAGTTCTTGCCGGCGCGGACGCCGGCCGCGCCCAGCTACGCCGCGATCTTCTTCTGGCCCGTGCGCTGCTCGCGCGCGATCTCGCGTTCGGGTCGCTGCGGCCGCGGCATGCGCCGCGTGAGGTGCTTGCGCCACGCACCAACGAGGCCGAGGCGCCAGGCGTAGTAGCCCGCCTTGCCGGGGATCGCCGAGAAGTCCATCTTCACGAGATGGCTCAGTGCGCGCCGTGACAGGTACATCGTGCGCAGCACGTGCCCCAGCCGCGGATACATCCGCTGCTCCTCGGTGCTGGCCTTCACGCGCTTGAGCAGTTGCTTCCACAGCCACTCCGGCGGGCGCCACAGGGTCAGCGTGTACAGCAGCAGGTTGTTCAGGCGCGGAGGGATCGACATGAACGTCGCCGAGATCTCCTCGATGTCGATTC
The DNA here is from genome assembly GCA_035942495.1 of Solirubrobacteraceae bacterium. Taxonomy (GTDB): domain Bacteria; phylum Actinomycetota; class Thermoleophilia; order Solirubrobacterales; family Solirubrobacteraceae; genus CADCVQ01. The sequence goes on along the minus strand of DASZDB010000034.1, from coordinate 7,492 downwards.
CGCGCTGCTTCATCGCCTTCTCGAGCTCGGTGTTCGGGATGACCTTCAGCGAGTAGATGAACAGCGTGTACGGGCGCTCCATGTCGTAGAGCAGCTGGAGCGTCTCGCGGATGTCGTCGCGCGTCTCGATCGGGTTGTCGGTGATGATGTCGTAGGCCGGAGGGATGTGGTACTTCGGCGAGAACGACGCGTTGACCTCGCCCGCGGCGAGGATCTTCTCCGGCGGCGACGGGCGCTTGTAGAACTCCAGCGTCTTGCGGCTGCCGCTCTGGATGCCCATGCGCACGCGGTTCATCCCGGCCCACGTCAGCAGCTCGAACTTGTCGCGCTTGACGTAGTTGGGGATCACGCCGTAGACGGCGAACGGCAGGTCCAGCTCTGCCTTCCACAGCTCGGCGAACTCCTCGATCTCGCGGTAGGGGATCGCCATGAAGCTGTCGTCGTGGAACGACACGTGGCTGAGGTGCGGGAAGCGCTCGCGCGCGGTCTTGATCTCGTCGACGATGTAGCGCGCGCTCGGGTGGCGGATGCGCTTGTACTGCTTGTCGTTGGAGATGAACTTCGTGTTGCCGCAGTACGTGCAGTGAAACGGGCAGCCGATCGACCACAGGGTCGTGTAGCTCAGGCCGTCGTTCTCGATGTAGTGCTGGGCGTTCATCGGCGCAAAGCCGACGCCGGCCTCGTAGATGACCTCGCCGTCGCCGTACTGCGGGAACGGCAGCGATTCCATCATGTCCGTCGACATGAGCGGCAGGAAGTGGTTCTGGATGATCTCGCCGTCGGGCCGCTTGAACCAGAAGTTCTTCACGTCGGTCGGGTCGCGGCCGTCGACGAGCTTCTGGCGCAGCTCCGCGAAGGCGAACTCGCCCTCCCCCGTGCAGATTGCGTCGACGTCGGCGAGGATCGCGTCCTCGGGCTGGATGATCGGGTGGATGCCGCCCCAGATGACGTACGTGGAGGGGTCGAGTTGCTTGACGCGCGCGATGAGCCGGCGCGTGAGGTCGGAGTACCCCGTCATCGACGAGAAGCCGACGAGGTCGGCGTCGATCAGGCCGCGCGCGGCGAGGTCGATGTCCTCGTCCTCGAGCGAGCCGGCGCTGCCGAGCGTGCCGCGCAGGCCGTTGCGGATACTGCGATAGCGGTTCGTCGACACATAACACGACTCCGTGTCCTCGTTGATGCGCGCTGCGAATGCGGCCATCTTCCGAAACCCGCACGACGTGATCCCGTCTTCAAGCGAGACGAGCTTGATGCGCACAGACCTGCCTCCATGCCCCGCTAGTAGGACGCGGATCGTACCGCGAGGCGCAACGGATCAGCGATTCTCCCTGCAGTTCGCGATCATCGCCGGCAGATGACGCGCTCCGCGACGATCGCCGATGGCCTCATCGCCGGTGCCGTGGCGGCGGTGCTCAGCGGCGCGCCGTCGACGCTGCACGCGCTGGCGACGCGCACGAGCCCGCTCGAGGCGACGCTCGCCGCGGGCACGCTGCTGGCGCCGCGGACGAAAAGCCGGACCGTCCTGCTGCTGGCCGCCGTGCCCGTCCACCTCGCCCTGTCGATCGGCTGGGGGCTGGTGCTCGCGGCGGTCCTGCCGCGCCGGCGGACCGTCGCCTGGGGGACGCTGGCGGGGCTGGCCATCGCCGCGCTCGATCTCGGCGTCGTCGGCCGGCGCTATCCGCGCATCCGCGCGCTGGCGCCCCTCCCCCAGATCCTCGACCACCTCGCCTATGGGGCGACCGTCGGCGCCGTCTTGCACGTTCGCCGCGGTTCGGTCGTCGCCACAGAGGGCGCGATCGTCGGCGTCGTGCTCAGCCGGCGGGGGCGGTGACGAGCCGTGCGTTCAGCGCGTCGAGGACCGGCTCGATCGGCGTGAAGCACATCGTCTGAAAGAGCCCGAAGACGAGGGTCGTGATGCCGACCGCGTACACGCTGCCGTCGGCGCTCGGCCTGGTGTAGACGGGCCCGCCGCTGTCGCCCTCGCGCGCGATGATCGACGTGCACGTCACGCGGGTGCGGGCGATCCGGCTCGCCTGGCGGTTGATCGACCGGGCGCGGCCGGACAGGATGACGCCGCATTGGTCGACCCCGCTCGTGCGGCCCGTGTAACACACGCGCCGCTTGCCCAGTGGTCGCGCCGTGCCGCGCACGAACCACGGCGGGCGCGACACACCGCGGTTGACGACGGCGGCGGAGGGTCGCTGCGCGCCCGAGGCCACGGGCACGACGAGCGCGTCGAGCGGCCGCGAACGGGCGAGGTTGCGCTGCACACGGCCGAGCACGATCCCGGGCTGCGGCGGGCGGCGCATCGCGGCGTTGCGGCGATGCGTCGTGCCGTCCGATCGCACGCCGCCGCAGTGCGCCGCGCTCAGGCCGCCGGGGTGACCGCGCAGGGTCACGAGGAACGCCGACGTGCACAGCACGGCATCGCTCGGCGGCCGCGCGCCGCCGACGAGCCGCTGGCGCGCGAAGATCAGCTCCCGGCCGGCCATCCAGCCGTCGAGGTCCGGCGGCGTGCCCGAGCGCCGGATGCGAAGCGCCGAGCGCCCGCGGATCGCGACGAGGTCGAACGCCGCGCCGTTGTCGGTGGCCGCGCTGCGCAGGGGCGTCCACCCCGCCGCGCGCAGCACAGCCGCGGCCTCGTCGGCCGGCGCCGCGCCGACTGCCCGCGCCACGTTCGCGACGTCCTGGCAGCTCGCGCCGCTGACAGCGACGATCGTGGCGGTGCCGGCGCCGTCGCACGGGTTGTACTCGCCGCGCTGCGCCGCCGCGCTCCCCGCGCAGATCAGCAGCATGGCCACGGCGCAGAGGACGGACTTCAGGGCGGCATCCATGCGTCGACGATCCTCGCAGACAGCGCGCCGACCCGGCGCTGGTGACACGCGCCTACGCGCCAGGTGGTGGCGTCGCCAGGCGTTCGACGACCGACGTCAACCCGGCCATATCGACCGAGCCGGGCAGGCCGATGACGACGAGCTGCGAGCTGGGCGTCGCCTCGCCCCACGGCCGGTCGGCCTCGATGCTGTAGCGCCGTCCGACGAGCTGAAGGAGGTAGCGTCGCCGTGGATCCTCGCGCAGGTGCAGCAGGCCCTTGGCGCGGACGATGCCGTCGGGCAGCGCCTTGAGAGCCTCGACAAGGCCCGCGCCGCTGAGCTGCGCGTCGCCGCTCCAGCTCCAGGTGTCGAAGTCGGCGTGCAAGGCGTGGTCATGGCCGCCGTGATCGTCCGCGGCGTGGTCGTCCGGCGCGGGCACGCCAGGCTGCGCGCCGAGCGCGACGTCCACGGGCACGGCCCCGAACGACGTCTGCACGATTGCCGTCGACGGCCCCGCCAGGTCACGCAGCCACTCGTGCGTCCGTGCGAGCTCATCCTGTGCGACGAGGTCGCTCTTGTTGAGCACGATCAGGTCGCCGGCGCGCAGCTGGCGTCTGACCATCGGCCCCGTTGTCTCGTCGGCGGCCCGCGTCCGCACGGTCTCGGCGTCGGCCACGACGACCGCTGCATCGCGGCGGTACCCGGGCATGTCGCCCAGCGCGACGATCACGCCGGGATCGGCGACGCCGCTGGCCTCGACCACGACATGCTCGGGCGGGTCGTCCCGATCGCGCAGCAGCGCGAGCTCGCCGATGAAGTCGCCGCTGACCCCGCAGCAGATGCAGCCGTTCTCGAGCGTGATCATCTCGCCCTCGCGCGACTGCACGAGCTCGGCGTCGATGTTGATCGCGCCGAAGTCGTTGACGAGCACCGCCAGGCGACGGTCGCCCGCCTCGCGCAGCAGCCCGTTGAGCAGCGTGGTCTTGCCCGCGCCGAGAAAGCCACCGATCACGGTGAGGCTGATCGGCTCGCGCGGCGACGCCGTGGTCATCGCGCGGGTGCTCCGCCGCCGATCGAAGGCTTGCGGGCGACGATGCCGGCGACGCCGCGCGGCTGCCCGGAGCGCTCCGCCACGCCCTCGTGATGATCGACGACCTCCAGCCGCCCGAATGCCCCCGCCAGCTCGCCGGGCGCGACGAGGTACGCCGGGTTGAAGCTGTGCCCCAGCTCGTCGACGTGGCAGCGTGCGAGGGTCTCGAAGACGAGCAGCCCGCCGGGTGCCAGCGCATCCTGCAGCGGCTCGAACAGGTCGCGTTGCAGGAAGTTCGTCACGACGATCACGTCGTAGGGCCCGGTCGGCAGCGGCTCGCGCTCGAGGTCGACGACGCGCGGCGTGATCGTCATCGTCAGGCCGCGCGCCTCGGTCGCTGCGCGCAGCGCGTCGACTGCCACGTCCGATACGTCGATCGCGTCGACCATGTAGCCCAGCTGCGCGAGGTACAGCGCGTTGCGCCCGTCACCGCATGCGACATCGAGCGCCCGCCCGCCGCCGGCCAGCAGCGAGCTGTGCCCGACGAGCCATTCCGACGGCTCCTCGGGCATCCACGGCCGACCGGGCTGCGCGTAGCGCTCGTTCCAGCGATCGCGGGCCTCCATGCGCGCACCGTAGCTGCTCATGGCTCGCGGCCCGGCTGGGTAGGCCACCAGCAAGGACCACGACGACGAGGAGAGAGACATGGCTGAGGCAGACCCCAGGGAGTACCGCGGCGGCGTCCGGGAGCCCGACGAGAGCGGCCAGGGCGACGAGGGCCTCGTCCCTCGCGAGATGGTCGACGAGCCCACGGCGGACACGTCTGCCGAGAACAACGAGCTCGTCGACTCCGTTCAGGGTCAGGTCACCGACAAGGACCCCCAGGACAGCGCGATCGACACGGCCGGCGGCGACGAGGCCGATGCAACGAAGGGGCAGACCGGGCGGACGGCCGACAGCCCCGATGAGCTGACCGACGACAACACGAAGTCCAAGTGGGACGTCGCCAACGCCGGGCTGGCCAACACCGGCGAGGGCGCTTCCTAGCCTTCTAGTTCAAGCGCGCGCGGAGGCCGCGCAGCTCGGCTGCCAGCGCCTCGCGCAGTGTGGGCTCCGGTGAGAGCTCCAGTCGCATCTCGGCCGTGCGGATCGCGCGGCCGAGATCGTTGCGGCGCGTGTACGAGCCGACGAGGTTGTTGAGCATCCGCAGCGCGGTCTCGTGGGCCGTCCACGGCCGGACCTCCAGCGGATTGGGCGCGGCGATCGGGTTGCCCGCCCGAAACGGGTCCAGCAACACCGGCGCGGAGCCGGGGCGGAACTGGCCGACGACGTAGTGGCCCGACAGGCCGACGCCGTCCAGCGCGATGCCGGCGCGCCGCGCGGTCTCCACGTAGACGACCGACAGCGCGATCGGGAGCCCGCGGCGGCGCTCGAGGACGAGGTCGAGCATCGAATGATCGGGATGGTCGTACTCCTCCTCGGCCCCGGTGAAGCCATGGCGCTCGGCGAGCACGAAGCGCAGCGTGGCGAGCTCGCCGCCCGTGGAAGCCGCCACCTCGCGCACCTCACCGGCCAGCTCGTCCAGCCACGCGAGCGCGGCGTCCGTGTCGACCGGCCGCAGCTCGGCGGCGAGCGCGAGGGCGAGCGCATCGAGGCGGGCGGCGGGGTCGGCGGCAAGCGCGGCGAAGGGTGGCACGAAGACCATTGTCGCGCTTGGCATCATGCAGCCCATGCCAAAGATCCGGATCGACGAGGCCGGCGGGCTCACCGTCGCCGACATCACCCACGCGAAGTTCACGGCGCTGCCGGCCACCGCGAGCGTCGGCGACGTTCGCGAGTGGTTTGCGGCGAGCACGAGCCGGCGGCAGGCGTTCGTCGCCGACGACGGGCGCTACATCGGGTCGTTGACGCCGCAGGACCTCGAGCGCGTCGACGACCCGGCGCGGCCGGCGGTCGAGGTCGCGCAGGACGGCCCGACGGTGTCGCCGCACGCAAGCGCCGCGGAGGGCCGCGACCTCGCCCTGCTGACGGACTCGCGCCGCGTCCCGGTCGTCGACGACGACGGGGTCCTGCTGGGCGTCGTCGCCGTCACCGGCGACACGCAGAGCTTCTGCGGGACGAGCTCGGACAGCGCCTGAGCCGGCGTGCGGCGCACGGCGCCGGCGCTACGACCGGGGCTCCGCCGGGTTCAGCTCGCGGGTCTTGCGCGCGGCCACGGTGGCCGGATGGTCGTGGCCGAGCAGCCGCTCGCTCTCGGCGATGACGACGTCCTGCAGCTCCACGCCCTCCTGCATGCGTCCCGCCATCCGGTAGGAGGACGCGAGCGCCGCGCGCGCCTGCAGCGTGTCGACGTGATCGGCGCCGTTGATGCGCCTGCTCTCCTCGAGGATGCGCTCCTCCGTCTCGAGCGCCTCGTCGACGAGGTCGGCGTTCCAGCACGCCGACGCGAGGTTGGCGCGCGCGTCGAGCGTATCGAGATCGTCCTCCTCGAGCACGCGCTCGCGATCGGCGACGACCTGGCGCTGCACGTCGACGGCCTCCTGCTTGCGCCCCGCCGTCGAGTACGAGAACGCGAGGTTCGAGCGCGCGGTGAGCGTGGCGAGGCTGTCGGGGCCCAGGATCCGCTCGGCGTCGGCGAGCACGGCCTCCTCGATCTCGATCGCCTCGTCGGTGCGGCCGGCCGTCCAGTACGAGGAGGCGAGGTTCGCGCGGGCCGTGAGCACCTCGGGATGCTCCGGGCCGAGCACGCGGGTGCTGTCGGCGACGAGCTGCTCCTCGATCTCGATCGCCTCGTCGGAACGACCCATCTGCCACAGCGACATCGCGATGTCCGCGCGGGCGCGCAGCGTGCTCTGGTCGTCGGGGCCGCGCTGCTCGAGGCTCAGCTCGTACGTGCGGCGCAGCCGCGCGAGGGCCTCCTCGGCCTCGGAGTCGATCTTCTCCGTGACCGCCCTGGCGTCCTGCGGGTCGGGCAGCTCGGTGTCTTCGCCGCCGAAGATGGTCTGCGTGACGGTGCGGTCGGTGCGCTCGCGCCGCGGGGGCGGGGCGACGTCCGGCTCAGCCTGCTCGACGGCGGCCTCGGGCGCGTCGGCGACGGGTTCGGGCGCCTCGACGACGGGGTCGGGCGCGGCGCTGCCGCGCGTGATCGTGCCACCCTGGCGCTTGATCGTCCGGCTCTTCGTCTTCTTGCCTCGGGCCACGTCACTCCTCCTCGCGAGCGAACCTTCGGGAGGAAATCTAGCGACGGTCGCCGGCGTACTGCGACCCTGGCGCGCGGGCGGTGTGCTCAGACGGTGAGCAGCTGCTCGCGCGCCTCGTCCTCGGCGGCAGCGAACTCGCAGCAGAGGTCCATCAGCGGTCCGGCGAGGGCGCGCAGGCGCGCGATGCGATCGCGCTCCTCGGGCGACTGGTAGTCGTCGCCGTCGCGGTCGGTCACGTACGCGCCGGCGATCTGGCACAGCAGCGACGCCTGGTCGCGCTTGAGCATGACGGTCGCGTCCGGTCCGGTTTCGCGCACGGCGTCGAGCAGGTCGTCGAGCGACATGAGCGCGCGCAGCTCGAGCACCGCGGCGACATCGTCGATGCCCTGGCGGCCGATCTGCTCGCGGCGCCACGCCAGCGTGTCGCCCAGCGCGGCGTTGTCCTCGCG
>DASZDB010000033.1:0-2715 GCA_035942495.1 Solirubrobacteraceae bacterium | reverse complement strand
CGGCCGCACAGGCCTTCGCAGCATCCGTGCGCTGCAAGATCCGTGTGGCGTCGGCCACATCAGCCGCCGCCTTCTTGGCCCTCGCCTTTGCGGAGACGCACTTGCCAAAGGCGTTTCCGGGATTGCCATAGGTCACCTTCGCGTTCGTCCCGTACTTGCTGGCGAACGCCGTCGGATTCAGCGCGCGCTCGGCCTGGCACTCCTTGGCCGCGTTGGTCACGGCGAGCCTGACTTGGCGCTCCTCGATGCTCGCGCGCCGGGACACGCACTTGCCAAAGGCGTTTCGCTTGCTCTTGTTCGTTCCGTACCTGATCTTGAAGGCCTCACGCGTAGCGCTCGTGGTGCCACGCTCCGCACGGCATTCCTGGGAGGCGTTCTGGCGATCGCCGCTGGTTGGCTTTGCCACCGCGCCCTGCGGTGCGACTGCGAGCGCGACGAGCGCGCCTGTTAGAAGGGCTCGCTTCATGCGAAAGCTCCTTGGCCGGGGACACCCCCTGAAACGCAGAGCGCCGCGCCGAGGTTCGCGAGTGGACGTATGTATGGGTCCCATGCCCAGGGTCGGATCCGCCCTTGGCGCTGCAATAGGTTTCGCCTGAGGTTGACCCGGCAAGGATCTGCCGGACAAAGGGAACCAAGGAGGAACGGAGAGAAATGCCCAAGCGACTGCTGTTCCTGGCCGTTGGCCTCATCTGCCTGGCGTGCGCCGGGGTGGCCTATGCCAAGACGATCACCGGAACGTCGAACACCGAGACGCTCGTGGGCACCAAGAGCGCCGACCGCATCAGCGGCCAGGGGGGAATGGACACGATCTTCGGTCTGAGCGGCAACGACAGGGTCTCGGGCGGCCCGGGCAACGACGCGATCCAGGGCGACGGCAGCTGTCCCGCGGGCACCACCCGCGACCTCGACGGCTGCAAGCAATTGGCCGGTAGCGGTAACGACAACCTCCAGGGCAATGCGGGCGAGGACGTGATCGTGGCCAACCGCGGAAACGACGTCGTCAGTGGCGGCTCAAACGTGGACAATCTCACCGGCGGGCCCGGCGACGACCGCATCTCCGGCGGCAGCGGCGACGACACCATCTACGGCAGCAGCGGCAGGGACCGCATCGCCGGCGGTACGGGCGTTGACAAGCTCCTGGGCATGAGCGGAAATGACACCTTCCTTGCGCGCGACCGCCGCAGCGACTGGATCGACTGTGGTCCCGGACGAGACACGGTGTTCGCCGACCGGCGCGAGCGCGTCCGGAACTGCGAGAGCGTGCGCCGCAGGTAGCGGGAGCTAGCCCCTCCGGCTCGCCTGCGCTCTGCTCAGTCCTCCGGGCACGTCGTCCCCTGCGTCTTTCCGGGATTCACGCAGAGGTCCCTCCGAGCAGGACCACGGTTCTTGCGCACCCGGAAGCGCACGAACCTGCCTATGACGCCGGTACGGCTCACGAGCACCTCGATGATCGTGCCGGCACGCATTGGCCGCTCAAAGCCCCTGAACCGAACGACGCGGCGCATGCCGCGCCCGAGCGTCACCGAGCGCCTGGAGCATCCGACTCGGCGACAGCGCACCACGACGTTGGTCCCCCTCGGGGCTCTCACCGAGAGGACTCGGATGCGGGCGCCGCCGCTGGTGGTGCGTCCCGCTATGCGGACCACCGGAGATGGGCTCAGCAGCTCGAGCGGCTTCACCGGCGGAGGCGGCTCGGGTATGTCGGCGGGCGGGTCGGGCAGTCTCGGCAGCGGGTAGGAGCTCTGCGCCGCTGACGCCTCGGGCGCCCGCGAGCCCGCGGTAGCGGCCACGGGCTCTGCGCGCAGAAGGTCGTGGAAGATCAGAGGCATGCTCACTGCCATGGCGATCAGGAAAACACGAACCACCAAGGCGCCGCCGCCGCGTGACCGCGGGGCGCGAACGTCCCTGCCAGCCCGGCGAGCCACGCAGCCATCGTACATCGCACCCCCCGCAGGCGCGCAGCCAAGAACCCCGATGTCTCGGCCGAAGCGGCCGGTTCTTGCTTGACAGCAGCCCGCTACGCTTGTCGCGCTGCGCCCGTAGCTCAGCTGGATAGAGCGTCGGTCTACGGAACCGAAGGTCAGAGGTTCGAATCCTCTCGGGCGCGCTCTGAGGACACGCTCCATGAGCGGTTGGCCGCTACTGCTTCCGTCGAATGGGGAACGGCTCCCCACGGAGCGGGTCGCGCTCGAGGGCGCGCTGCTCGTTGTCGCGGAATCGCGGTTCGTAGTGGGCGAAGAACACCTTCCCGACGAGTTCGCGGCGGCTGCGGACGCCGTTCTTCTCGAAGATCTTCTTGAGGTGCTCCTGGACCGTGTGCGGCGAGACCACGAGCCGCTCGGCGATGTCGGCGGTCGAGTCGCCGCGGAGTATCAGGCGGGTGACCTCCCGCTCACCCTCGGTCAGCCCATATGCCGACATCTGCCGACGGCCGTCCATGCCGTCGCCGGCCGCGCGCTCCGGACGGCGAAAGGATCCGACGAGCCGGGCGAGGTCGCGCTTGCCCGCGTGCTCGCACGCTCGGGAACGTGGGTCGTGCTCCACGGGACCGCGTTCGTCGCGTCGGGATCGCGGCGCGCGGCCGTGATCGTCGAGCCTGCGCACCCGGCGCGGATCACGCCGCTCCTGATGGCGGCCTATGGGCTAACCGAGCGTGAGCGGGAGGTCACCCGCCTGATCCTCCGCGGCGACTCGACCGCCGACATCGCCGAGCGG
>DASZDB010000032.1:0-2388 GCA_035942495.1 Solirubrobacteraceae bacterium | reverse complement strand
GTCGAACGACGACAGCGTGTAGTCGGCGGTGACGATCGTGCTGATGATCTGCACCGGAACGATCACGACGAGCACGGCCTTGAGCAGCGTCTGCCAGTGCGCCAGGCAGATCCTGAACGAGACGTCGAGCAGCTCGCCCAGCGCAAGCTCGCGAATCTGCGGTCGCTTGCCCGCTGGCGCGGTCACGGGGTCGGCCGGACGGGTCTCACGGGGGCCATTGTGCAGCCCGCGGCGCGGGCTGCCGCACGCCGGCGTCCGGCGCGGGGCGATCGCGTGCGCCACCATGCCCGGCCATGCGCTCTCACACCGTCTATCGCACCTTCACCACCGACCAGCGCCGCGAATTCGTGCGCATCACCGAAGACGTCGAGGCGGCCGTGCGGGAGTCCGGCGTCGAGGACGGGCTGGTGCTCGTCTCGGCGATGCACATCACCGCCGGCGTCTGGGTCAACGACGACGAGCCGGGCATCCTCGAGGACACGCTGGAATGGCTCGACAAGCTCGCCCCGCCTTCGTGGCGCCCGCCCGCCAACGACGTCGCCGCGCAGCTCGCCCCCGACCCGGGCGACTTCCGCCACCATCGCGGCGGCGAGGACAACGGCGACGCGCACTTCAAGAACCTGCTCGTCCACCACCAGGTCGTGCTGCCGATCACCGAGGGGCGCCTGGACCTCGGCCCGTGGCAGGCGGTGTTCTACGCCGAGTTCGACGGCGGGCGCCCGAAGCGGCTGGTGATCAAGGTCCTCGGCGAGTGAGCGCTCGGCGCCGCGGGTCGGGCAGCAGCAGCTCGACGTTGCGGTCCTGCAGGCGGCCCTCGGCGCCGGCCTCGACGCCGGCCTGCGGGTCGTTGTAGGCGAACTCGCGGCCGAGCGCGGCGAGCGCCTCGGGCCCGAAGCCCGCCGCGGGCGTGCCCGCCGGCGGCGTCGCCAGCGTCGCCGCGTGGTCGATCATGGTCCCGAAGATCGACAGCGTCCCGTCGCGGTTGTCCATCAACTCGAGCAGGCGCGACTGGATCGGCCAGTCGATCTCCGACGCCGACTCGATCGCCCAGAAGCCGCCCGGACGGCCGCCGCTGCGCCTGACCGCCGCGATGCGGTTCTCGTGCGTATGGCCCGCCACGTAGGCGATCACGTTGGGGTGCGCGAGCGCGAGCGTGCGCAGGTCCGCGCCGAACCGCAGGGGCCGCGAGCGGCGCGGATCGAGGTCGCAGCCGGGCCCGGCGACGGCGCGCAGCGCGCAGTCGCCGGCGTCCTCGTCGACCGCGGGGTTCGTGAGGCTGCCGATCGGATGGTGGCCGAAGATGATGACGAGCTCGTCGCGCCCCTCCGCGGCCTCGATCTCGCGGCGCAGCCAGCGAAACTGCGGGTCGTCGAGGTTGCCGTTGGAGTTGATGACGTCGCCCTCGGCGACGGTGTTGATCGAGATCATCCGCACCCCGCGCTTCGGCGTGAACGCGTAATAGGAGGCGTGGCCGCGCGAGGCCGCGAGCTCGGCCGGGTCGACGAAGCCGAAGCCGTGCGCGTCGCGCTGGCGGCCGGTCGCGTGCAGCGCCTTGTACGTCCGGCCGTCGGCGATGCCGCGCTCGGGGTCGGGCGGCACGACGACGGTCTGACCGGGGCTGCTCTGCAGCGCGTCGACCCCGGTCAGCCCGGCCAGCGAGAGCGGCTTGATGCAGCCCTTGGCGATGTCGTCGAGCAACTGCAGCGCGTGCAGGTTGCCCTGGACGGTGCCGTCGTGATTGCCCAGCGCGACGTAGCTGGGCCGATTCAGGCCGGCCGTGTCGAACGGCATCTGCGCACGATCCATGAGGCCGGGGTAGCCGGGCCACGCGCCGAACGCCCCCGACGGCCGATCGGGATCGTAGAAGCGGCCGGTCTCGAGCACGTCGTCGTCGTCCTGCACGCCGGTGTACCGCGCGGCCTCCCCCCGAGGGCCGGCGAGCGGGCCGCAGACGCTGCCCTCGACGCCGGAGTTGGGGTCCAGCCGGCCGCCCTCGAGCAGGCGCACGACCCATTTGACCTCGTTGATCTGCTGGTTGTCGGCCGAGTCACCGGTCGTGATCGCCAGCGCCATGCGCGCCCGGCGCCGCCCGCGGTTGCGGATCGGGCTCGCGTCGAAGCGGTTGACCTGGCGGATGACCTCGTCGACGGTGAACGGCTCGAACGCCTCCTGCGGGCGCCACGCCGAGGTGAACGGGCTGCCGGCGAGGTCGAGGCTCTCCGCCCGCAGTGGCGACTCCTCGTCGGCGAGCTGGAAGTCCGAGAGCTGGGCGAAGTACAGAAGCGAGCGCCGCCGCGCGAGGCGGCCTCGCTCGGCCGGGGCGCCGAGGTCGTCGCGCACGACGCGCTTCCAGCCGGGCAGCAGCTTCAGGCGCGAATACGGCGCGGA